>DRSQ01000186.1 GCA_011372505.1 Chlorobaculum parvum
CGAGCCGGGTAGCGTGCCGAGCAGGCGGTGAATCGTCGTGACCTGGCTCGGCACGGCGTGTTTGACCTCGTCAGCGCATGGCAACGTGTCACGAAGCGAGGCGATGGACGAAGCGAGCCGGGCGGCGGCCTTACCGGTGGGCGCGGCCATCGCGATGCGCAGTCGTTCTCCGCCGGGTTGTTCGAGCAACAGGCCGAGAATGCGCACGACGGTGGTAGTCTTGCCGGTGCCGGGGACGCCGGAGATGACCGAAAAACGCCGCCGGAGCGCCATCAGCGCGGCCTGCCGCTGGCAATCTTCGCCTGACTCATCGGAACCAAAGTAGCGGTCGAGCGAGTCGGTAAGCGCTGTTTCATCGACTTCCCCGCTCTCCGACACGGCGCGGGTGCGAATGGCGTCGGCAAGCAGCGCTTCGTAGCGAAAGTAGCGGTAGAGGTAGAGCCGCCCTGCGTCATCGAGAATCAGCGGACGATGCTCCCCCGGCCCGCCAAGCGTCGGCAGCGAACGAAGCGCAGCGATGAGGCTTGCGGTGTCTGGCAAACGCAGCGGTTCATCCTCTCCGGGAATCCGCGCGAACTGCCCGGCGATCTCCTCAAGATCAAGACAGACGTGCCCCTGCCCCACCGCCTGGCTGAGCAGCGAAACGACCGTCCGCAAAATCCCGACGTCTTCCTTCGCGCCCCGGCAGAGAAACGCCGCCGCCTGCCGGTCGATAGGTCGTTCGATGAAGTCGATGATCATGGGCATGTTGAATAATTTTTCTCGTGATCCGGTTGCGGGGTAGATTGACTTCCTCTCTGTCATTCTGAACGAAGTGAAGAATCCAGTTTCTTCCCGAAGTATCACGATAATTGATTAATTCAATGAATTTTACGTGACTTTTCTGGATTCTTCGTCCATCCCGACAAGTCGGAACGGACTCAGAATGACATGCTAACGAAACGGTATCATCTGAAAATATCTCACATGCTTTCCTTTTAAGAAATCCATTTTTCGCGACACGTTTCACCCCTCTCCTGTTGGCATTTCGATGAGCAATTCGCGCAATTCGCGGATCAGCTCCACGGATGGCAGGTCGCGATAGAAACCGAACTCCTCGCCGCGTTCGGCGCTGACGCCTCGCAGGAAAACGTAGATCGCTCCGCCGAAGTGCGTTTCGTAGCGATAGCCCGGCACGCGCCGCGACAGGAAGCGGTCGAGCGCGACCGTGTAGAGCAGGTATTGCAGGCGGTAGAGATTATCCTGCATCGCCCGGTCGAGCTGCTCGCGGCGGTACTCTTCAACCGAATTGCCGAGTTGGTTGGACTTCCAGTCGAGCAGCCAGAAACACCCCTGCACCTCGAAGACCATGTCCATGAAGCCCATCAGCATTCCCTTGACCGGTGCGAAATCGAGCGCCTGCAAGGCGGCGGCGGGATCGGTACCCGACGGGATAACGCCATGCTTCACAAGCACTTCGGCAAGCTCCGGGGCGGTGATGAGTTTAAGCGGGAAAAAGAACTCAAGCTCGGTGAACCACGATTGCTTCCTGAGACTGCCGAGGGTAAACGAACCGTTCGGCGACGACAGCGGCATCGCGAGCACCTGGCGCACCATGTCGGCAAGCGCCGGTTGCCACTCCGCGTCGAAGTCGTACCGGTCGAGCGCCGTCGCGCAGGCCTTGTCGATGTCGGCATCGGAGGCCGAAGCGAAGTCGAGCGTCTCGAAGATCGAGTGCATGAGGATGCCCGCTCCAGCTCCTTTCGGGAAGGCGAAGATGGAGCGATCCGTCTCCGGCAGTACGAGCGGCGCGGTGGGTTCCGCCGGAGCGCTTTCGTCTCGGTCTGGTAACTCGAAGGCCATGTGCTTGTGGCGGCTGAGGGTGGTGAAGCTCGCAATCCGCCAGTCGGTTTCGAGAATTTTTTTGAATTGGCGAAGCGCAAGCTCGGGCTGCTCCATTGTTCCCGCAGGCTGCACTCGCGTACTGAAATCATCGCCGAACATCAGTCGCTTGATCTGCATCGCTCCGCCTGACTCCTCCGCCAGCTCCTGCAATCGCCCGGCCATTGCATCCACGCCAATTGCCGAAAGCTTCTCCGTCGCGTCGGCGACCGGATCGGCGCTTCGGCGGGCGTCGTCCGAGGCGTAGAGCAGGTACGAGGCGGGCGTGAGCTGCGGCGGCTTGCCGCTTTTGCGGCCATCGACGATGCGTGCGGTGAAGAAGATGCAGCGCCGCTCGGCCCGCGTCAGGGCGACGTAAAAGAGCCGCAGGTTCTCGGCGAGCGTCTCCCGTGCGGCAAGCGTCCGGTGATGCGCAAGATCCGAGGATCCGAAATCGCGAACCATCCGGCCTGCGTCATCGTGGCAGAGAACCACGTCCTCCTTATCGCCTCCTCTGACGAACTGAAACGGGCAGAAGACGACCGGGTACTGCAACCCTTTGCTGACGTGCGCGGTCACGATCTTGACCGCCGGTTCGTCGCTTTCGAGGCGAATCTGGTACTCCTCGCCGGACTCGCGCGTCGCCACGCGCTCGCTGAACCAGGCCACGAGGCTCTCCATGCCGAGGCCGCGCGCATGTGCTTCGCGGTGCAGCAGCTCGAAGCAGTGCAGCACGTTGGTCAGCGCCCGTTCGCCTGACACCCCTGCCGTAGCCAGCAGCCGCTCGCGCACCCCTTCGCGGCGCATCAACTCTCGCGCCATCACCATGAAGCCGCACTCCCGCCAGAGGCTATGGTAGCTGCGGAACTCCTGCAAACGATCGGCCAGGGCGTTTTCGTCGCTGTTGAGGCGGGCAATGTCGCTGCCGTTCAGGCCGAAAATCGGCGTTACGAGCGCGGCGCGCACAAGCGTTTCGCGGCCCGGATCGGCGAGCGCCGTCACGAGAATGCGCATCTCCTCGGCCTCGATGGATGCGAAAACGCTCTCGTCGCTGCGCATGACCGACACGATGCCCGCCTTGCGAAGCCCCGACTGCATCAGGCGGGCCTGCCGGTGGGTGCGCACGATCACCGCGATGCCGCTCGCATCCGTGCCGCCACTGATCGTTTCGGCAACCATCGAGGCGCACGCCTCCGCCGCGAACTGCGTGGCGTCGCCGCTTTTGAGGCTGCCATCCCCATCGCCGCCATCGAGTAGGCAGAGTTCGAACGGCGGCTCGTCGGTCAACTCCGATTCGGGGATGATGCGGCCTGCCACGAGCGGCGGCGACGGAATGCCGTCAAAGACGAAGGGCCGGCGGGCGTGGTCGAAGAGGCGGTTGAAGCCGTCGAGCAGCTTCGGCGTCGAGCGCCAGTTGGTGTTAAGCGTGAATTGCCGCTCCTCGCCAACGTCGCTTGCAGCTTGGAAATAGGCGAAAATGTCCGCCCCGCGGAAACTGTAGATCGCCTGCTTGGGATCGCCGATGAGAAAAAGCGGCGCGTCCGACTTTGCGTAGATGCGCCGGAAAATATCGTACTGCACCGGATCGGTGTCCTGAAACTCGTCGATCAGCGCCGCCTGGTAGCGATTGCGCAGCGCCCCGGCCAGCGCGTCAGCCTCAGGGCTATCGGCGAGGGCGTGGTAAAGGTCGGTGAGCAGATCGTCAAAAAAGCGGGTGTTTCCCTCCTTCTTGCGCTCCGGCAGGCGCTTCCGGTAGAAGGCGACCAGCTCGGACTTGAGCGCCAGCAACCGCTCATCCGCCGCCGACTGCAACCGCTCGCAAGCGTCGAAAAAGGGATGCGTGGGCGGAGTGCCGGTTTTTTTGATGCCCGCCGCGATGCCGGAGGCGGTCAGCTTCTCGAAGCCATCGAAAAGCGCGAAGGGATTGCGATCCTCGACAAACTCATCGAGCGCCGGAAGTAATGGCTCGACTTTATCATCCCGATAAAATTTTTCTGAACGGCTGAGACTTTTGTCGCTTCGCAGAATCGCCGAGATCGCTTCCCGCTCATCACGCCAGATACGGCGCATTTCGTCGTAGGCCACCTGAGCCTCCTTCTCGATTCGCGCGATCTCCGTTTCACCGTAAACCGGCAGCACCACGTCGCGCTCCGAGAGCTGCAACGATTGCTGAAACGCCATGAGCCTGTCCGGCGTCCACTTTTTCAGCAGCGCGTAGGCGAGCAGCCTGTTGGCATTTCCAAAAAAGCGCTCCCGCCAGAAGTCGTCGATTACCTGCCTGGCAAGCGCGGACTGGTCGTCTATCAGCTCGGTGTCGTAGAGCGCCCCACTCTCGAAGGCGTGATCCTGCAACGCCCTCAGGCAGAAGCCGTGGATCGTGAAGATCGAGGCCATGTCGAACTCGGCGAGCGCCGCTTCGAGCAGCGTAGCGGCCTGTTCCGTCGAGCCGGCGGTTGCGTCAGCGCGGTCGACGAGTTCGACAAGAAAGTCGTCCTCCGTCGGCTCGCCTCGCATAACGTCGAGTGCCTCGCAGATGCGGCGGCGGATGCGTGAACGAAGCTCCCGTGTGGCCGCTTCGGTAAAGGTGACGACGAGAATTTGTTCGGGCCGCAGCTCACGCTCGATAAGCAGGCGCAGGTAGAGCGACGCGATGGCGTAGGTCTTGCCCGTGCCCGCGCTCGCCTCGATGAGGTTCATACCGGAAAGCGGCACGGCGGCGTGATCGAGAATGCGGATCGTCATGGGCGCGGCGTTGGATAGAGATAAGAATGAGAACCCTTTGGCCGACGACAAAGCCCGGATAATCCCTTGTCATTCTGAACGAAGCAAAGCACAGTGAAGAGTCCAGAGGATTTATATTTTATTACCGAATAATCAGTTAACGACCTATCCAGAAAAACTGGATTCTTCACTGCGTTCAGAATGACATGTAAAACGGACATAAAACAAACGCTGGAAATATTTTTCTGAAACAACAGAAAATCAATGTATTGTCGATCTCTCATCCTTTCTCTCCGTGCTCGATCATTGGTTGCAGCAGGTCGGCGGCAATCTGTGCGAACCGTTCGCTGAAGGGTGGTTCTTCGCCAAAGCAGCGGCGGATGGCCGGGCCGCTTCCCTCGCCTTCGATTCCGCCGAAGCCATCGAGCCACTGGCCGAGCGCGGCTTTGCGCCGGTCGGCTTCGGGCTTGTCGGCTTTCTCCGCCCAGGCGAGCGAGGTACGCGGGAAGAATGGAATCGGCTCTGCAAGGCCTTTGCGATAGAGATCGAGCAGCGATTCGAGGCGTTCGGTCGCTCCGGCGACCGGTCGATAGCGGATCGAGCGGTCGAGCGTGACGATGCGCGTTTCTTGTGTTGCGCCGTTTTCGGCGGCATGGTACGCGAGGTGCAGGAGCCACGCGCGGAGGCGATCCTGCGCGCGCATTCTCGCGCATCGGTAGAGAAGTTGGCCGGTAGGCAGCAGATGGTCGAGCGTTCCGGTAAGGCGGAATCCGCCGATGTCGAGATCGATTTCAAGTTGGCCAAACGTGCTGCTTCCCTTCAAATCCATCACCTTTGCGGCAAACTGCTCGACCTCGGCAAGCAGATTTCGGAACATTAGCTCGCCGTGCGTCGCTGGCGGCAGCAAGCCACGCGACCGGAAGAGCGGCAGCATCGCGCGTCCGTCGCGACCTTCAAGCACCGCTTCGAGCAACTCCTGACGCATCGCGTAGCGTTCAAGCCCCACCGCATCGAACGGCTCGCGCTCTTCGAGTGGCTCCGCTGCCGCCGCCGGCTTGAGGCCAAGACGCCGTTCGAGAAAGTACGCCGCCGGATTAGCGAAAAAGCGGGCAAGATCGTCGAGTGTGACCGTCCGCTCCTCGTCGGTGAAACCATCGAGCGGCTCCTCGATAAACGGTCTGGCGACAAGCGAATTGCGTCCCGCGAGCGCTCGGAAGTTGTCCGCAGAGTAGCTGAAAAGCTTGGAATCCGGCGTGAAGTAGGCCGAGCTGAAGCCCTGGAGGCGGTGCTGCATGACGAGGCGCGACGCGGCATCGTCGCCGTCCGGGAACTCGAAACCGCGCTCGACGGCATCGAGCAGCTCGCTGACCAGCACCGACGGTGGTAGATGAGTGTTGTCGCGCACGCTCTGGCCGACGTAGCTCAGATAGAGCACGTCGCGAGCCGAGAGGATCGATTCGAGAAAGAGGTAGCGGTCGTCGCCGCGCACCGAGCGGTCGCCCTTGCACGGTTCGCGGGCAAGCAGGTCGAAGCCGGGTGGGCGCTGCTGGCGCGGAAATGCGCCGTCGTTCATGCCGATCATCGCCACGACGCGGAACGGAATACTGCGCATCGGCAGCATTGCGCAGAAGGTGATGCCGCCGGTCATGAAGCCGAGGCCCATCTCGAACTGTTCGAGCCGCCCGCGCAGCCAGGCGATCATCACCTGCGCTGAAATCTCACCTGCAAAACCGGAGTGTTCGGCCAGCGCGGTGAGCCTGTCGATCTCCACCTTGACGTGCGCCAGCTCGCGCTCCGAATCGGCGTCGGCTTCGATAAAGCTGTTGAGCATCCAGAGGAAGTGATCCTGCCACTCGCCGAGTGGGCGCAGGCGGCTGAAGCGCTTCGAGAGCTGATCGACTGCGTCGATGAAGTCCGCCAGCTTGCCGAGCGTTTCGGCGTCACCCGCGACCCCACCGACCTCAAATGGCAGTACGCCGTCGAAAAGCCGCCCCTCGTCCGGCATCGCGTAGCCAAGCAGAAGCCGTTCGAGTCCCGCTCTCCACGAGTTCTCCCGGAACGGCGGCAGGCCCAGCTTGCTGCGCGAGCGCTCGTCCATCCCCCAGCGGATGCGCGTCTCTTCAATCCATCTCCGCACCGTGTCGAGTTCCTCCTCGCCGAGCCGGAACCGGCGGCTCACCGGCGGCGACGAGACAAGGTCGAAAAGCGCGGGCGCGGTGTGGCGGCTGCCGTAGAGTTCGAGCAGCTTGAGCATCGCCGGAGCGACGCCGCCCTCGTCGAGCATCCGGCGGTCAGCGATGGAGTGCGGCAAACGCGGCTCGCCATCCCCGCTCGCCCCGAAGACCGTAGCAATATAGGGCGCATAGGTCTCGATGTCGGGTGTCATCACTACGATGTCTCGCGGTTCGAGGCCGGGTACGCGGTCGAGCAGGTCGAGCAGATTGTCGTGCAGTACCTCGACTTCGCGCAGCGCATTGTGGCACGAGTGCACCTGCACCGAGTGGTCATCCGTGACGGGCGCCGGATGCCGTTCATCCGTGCCGTCGCCACGCAAATTGAGCATATCGGACTGCAAGGCACGGAGCAGCGTCGCCGAGCCGGGGTCGTTGTACAGGTCATACTCGTCCTCGACGTTGCCGACGTCGAGCAGCAGTTCGGCGAATTCGCGACCGCTTTTGCCCAGCGAGGCGAGCAGCGGATTGCCCTCCATGCTCAGCGCCCGCTCACTCTCGCTCATGCGGAACAGCCGCTTGCGGGAGACGATGTCGGTCCAGAACTCTTGCGTCGGACTCAAAAGAAACAGATTAACCGGAATCCGCGCGGCGAGCACCTGGAGCATTTCGACGTGAAACGGCGGCATGTAGGAGACTCCGAAGAGTGAAATACGCTTCGGAAAGTCGTCGGGCAGCGTGGCGTTTTTCAGCTTGCGGATGAACTCCGCCTTGAGCTGACCGCGATGCTTTCCAGTGCTTTCCGCGACCAGCGCCAGCCACAGCTCTGGCTGCCAATCCTGCGCAACATCGTCACCGCCAGCCTCCCAAGCGGCGAGCAGGTCGGGGCGGAACAAGGTGTATTGATCGAAAGTGTCGCCAATCCGGCCGCAGAGCTGGAAGAGTTTCAGCCCGTCGCGGTCGCCATCGAGATAGGCTCGCAGCGGCGCGAAGGAGTCGCGTTCGATCAGACCAGGCAGAAGGCGCATCAGGCTCCAGCAGATTGTCTCTTTGGAAAAACTCTCGCTGTCCGTTTTCTCCGACAAATTCAGCCACTCGAAAAGCCGCTGCACCAGCGCGTTCGGGAACGGGTACTCCGCCCCGGCCCAGACGCCGAACTGCGCGGCGAGCCGCATCGACAGCCACCGCTGCATCCCCCGGCTCTGCACGACGATCCACTCCCGCTCGAAGGTCGACGCGAGCGGCGAGGCTGCGGCCATGTCGCCAAACGCCGAAACGAGCGTTTCGAGCCGGTTGCCGGTGTAGATTTCAAGCACGGCGGTCAGCTTTGGAGGTTACGGTGTGGCGCAAACGGGGCATGGGCTGTTTTTGTTCAAGTAATGAATTTATAACTGTTTCGGCAAGCGTGGACGAGGTGGACGTAGTGAACAATCTGGACAGGATAGACACCGAAAAAGTTAGCCCCCCCCCCCTTGATTATTAATCATCCATTATCAATTGCCTGAATTCGTTACATTCAAAAAATATATCTCACCAACTTTTATGGAATAATCATCATGGACGCAAAAGCTACTGTTCTCGAAGTCATGAAAAAAGAGGGTGCTCCGATAAGTGCTGGTCAGATCGCTGAAAAAAGCGGCCTGGATCGCAAGGAGGTTGACAAGGCGATGAAGCAGCTCAAAGCAGAAGAGTCGATCGTGTCACCGAAGCGCTGCTACTGGTCTCCGAAGGAGTGATGGCGCACCGGCAACACAATCCCACACAACCATCTCAAACGAACATCATGATTCAATCCGATTCCCCCCAGCTCCCGCTGTCACAGGATGAGCTGAACGAACTCGAACGCTACCTCGTTTCCGACAAAACGTCGGATGAGTGCATGTCGTCGCTCGAAATGATCGACGGCTACATGACCGCACTGGTGGTTGGGCCTGAAATGGTGTCGCAGGAACGCTGGATTCAGTACATGATCGATCCGGACAACAAGCTGGAGAAGGTGTTCGAGTCACCTGAAACGGAATCGGCAATTACCGGCTTGCTGCTCCGACACGCCAGCGCCATTGCGGCTCAGTTCGAGAGCAATCCCGAGGAGTTTCTGCCGCTCTACGAAATGTTCGGCTACGGCGAACCGGAAGAGCGGGAAATTGCTATTGAGGAGTGGGCGCTTGGTTTTATTCTCGGCATGGAGTTGTCACACGAAGCGTGGCAACCGCTCTTCAACCAGGAAAATGCCGCCATGCTTGCCGGGCCTCTCTTTATTCTGGGCCGGGTCAGCGATGATTATGAAACCATGTCGCAGGAGGAGCGGGATGAAATTACCGCTATGCTTGATGAATCGATTATCGGCATTCACTCCTTCTGGCAAGAGGAAAAAGAGGATGAAGAATAAGGGATTCGCACGGAATCAGCACAAAAAAACCGGACTGGTGATGGTCCGGTTTTTTGTATGAAATTGTGATGCTCTTATCGACGATGCATTGGCCGGTCGTCACATCTATGGAAACGATGATCATCTCTCCTGTCACGCCGGTCATCTCGACGATCATACCGCCTTGCAAAGCGACGGTCACGATGGCCGTAACGATGATGCCAGCGATGGTTCTCCAGAGCCCTGAATTTGCGAATCTGATTGATATGGTAGCGCCTGATTCTGTAAGGAAGTTTCCGGTGATGAATTACTCTCCATGGTCCGTTGTAGCGATGAGAACGGTACCAGTGGCCATAATCATACAGGTAATAGAAATTGCCTGAAAGGATGATATCGTAAGGGCTGCTTCCGATAGCGATCGAGAAGCCTGGGTCTGCCAGACGCACAAATCTTGGCGGGCGGTCGATCACATAGGCTGGCCGATGGTAACCGCCGGCGCAAATCCTGATGTTGACATCCGCGAGAGCATTAGACGAAGGACTGGCCATCAGTATGCCGGCGACACCCGCCAGCATCAACAGTTTGCTTTTCATAAGTGTCTCCTGTTTATTTCATCTGTATCAAAACAGGCGACCGGTTTTCCATGAAGCCGTTTCCGGCAGTCCAATGTCACCCGCTTCTATAGTCTCTGACGACAGTCAACACTTGATTCCTGCGCA
>DRSQ01000187.1 GCA_011372505.1 Chlorobaculum parvum
TCAGTCAGTTCCGATATACAGTGTGACGAAAATTGTGACGATAATAAAGAGTATTTCAGCGCGAGAAGTGTTTCGACGTTGTCCGCAGGTGAAAAAACAACTTTGGGGTGGTGAACTGTGGACGGATGGCTATTATGCAAGCACGGTGAGCAAACATGGTAATGAGGAAGTAATAAGCAAATATGTGAAAGAGCAGGGGAGTGAATATCAGAAAATATACAGTAATTATCAATTATCTCTGTTCTGACATGGAGAGATCTTCAATACCCCGCTGCTTGCGGCGGGGTTCTTTATGGGGTTCTTTATTTAAATAAACAGTTCTGGATTCTTCGTCCGACTTCGTCGAACTCGGAATGACAAGAAATTGAGAGGCTTGGAATAACTGATAACATCTTTTCATGAGAATGAACCCTTTTTGTGCGAGAACCGGATTACTCCTGAATGCGCTGCTGATCCTGGCGGAGCTGGCCCTGTCGGGATGCGGAAATAACGACCGTTCCGACGGGTATGGCAACTTCGAGGCGACTGAAATCGTCGTGTCGTCCGAAGCCTCCGGCAAGATGATTCGGTACGACGTCGATGATGGCGTGCGGCTCGACAAGGGGCAGGTGGCCGCCGTGGTCGATACCACCCAGCTCGCGCTCGACCGCAGGCAGTTTCGGGCACAGCTCAAGGCGCTGCTCGAACAGAAGCCGTCGGTCGTCGCCGAATCCAACGTCTATCGCCAGCAGCGTCGCAACATCCAGCGCGATCTCGACCGCTACGCGCGGTTGGTGAATGAAGGCGCGGTTTCGGTCAAGACGCTTGAAAATGTTCAGGATCAGGCCCGCGTCATCGACCAGCAGATCAGCGCGGTCGATTCAAAAATTCCGTCTATCAATTCGCAGGCGAAAGCTCTTCGGGATCAGATCGGCAAGGTCAATGACCAGATTACCAAGGCCGTCGTGCGCAACCCGGCCAAAGGCGTCGTGCTGGCAAAGTACGCCGAGCTGGGTGAAGTAGTGAGCTACGGAAAGCCGCTCTACCGGATTGCCGATACCGGCTCGATGTATCTTCGCGTGTGGATCTCCGAAACGCAGCTTTCGCAGGTCAAGATCGGCCAGAAGGTCGAGGTGCTTATCGACGAAGAGAAGGCCGCGAGCAAGCATCTGACCGGCACGATTACCTGGATTTCATCGAAAGCCGAGTTCACCCCCAAGATCATCCAGACCCGCGAAGACCGCGTCAACATGGTCTATGCTGTGAAGGTGCTGGTCGAGAATCCGGACGGCATGCTCAAGATCGGAATGCCGGGCGAAATCCGCTTCATCGCCAAAGAGGGGAAATGAAGCCGGCGATCCAGACAGAGCGGCTTTGCAAGAAATTCGGCACCGTCGATGCGCTCCGCGAGGCGAGCCTGTCGGTGGCTGAAGCTGAGCTGTTCGGCCTGATCGGTGCCGATGGCGCGGGCAAGACCACGCTCTTGCGCATCCTCGCCACGCTGCTCGTGCCCGATGAGGGCAAGGCGACCATGCTCGGTCTCGACACGGTCGCCGGATACCGGGAAATCCGGACGCGCATCGGCTACATGCCGGGGCGATTTTCGCTCTATCAGGACCTCAGCGTCGAGGAGAATCTGAACTTTTTTGCCACTGTGTTCGGTGCGACCGTCGAGGAGAACTACGACCTCATCCGCGACATCTACGTACAGCTCGAACCGTTCCGCACGCGCCGTGCCGGGCAGCTTTCCGGCGGCATGAAGCAGAAGCTTGCGCTCTGCTGCGCCTTGGTGCACCGCCCGGAACTGCTGCTGCTCGACGAACCGACCACCGGTGTTGACGCCGTTTCGCGCCAGGAGTTCTGGCAGATGCTCCAGCGCCTCAAAGCGCAAGGCATCACGATGCTCGTCTCGACGCCATACATGGACGAAGCGGTGCTCTGCGACCGCGTCGCCTTCATGCAGGAGGGGCGAATCCTCGCCATCGACACGCCGCAGGGCATCACGAAACTCTTCACCCGCCCGCTCTTCGCTGTGCGCGCGAGCGACAAGCACAAGCTCATCGCCGAGTTGCGCGGCTTCGAGCACGCGCGGTCGGCCTACGCTTTCGGCAGCTCGGTGCATTTTACGGATGCGCGGGATGTCGCTGATCCCTCCGAACTCGCCGCGTGGCTCCGCTTGCGGGGATTCAACGATGCGACGGTCGAGCGGATCGAGCCGGGCATCGAAGACACCTTCATGGCGCTGATGGAGGAGCATTCGGCGCAATCGGAAGCAAAGGAAGGCGGCAATGGTTGAGGCGGTCATTCAGACAGAAAAGCTGACCCGCAAATTCGGCAGCTTTACGGCAGTTGACGAAATTTCGTTCAGCGTGGCTGTTGGCGAAATCTTCGGCTTCCTTGGAGCCAACGGGGCGGGGAAGACCACCGCCATGAAGATGCTCACCGGCCTGCTCGCCCCAACATCCGGCACTGCGACTGTGGCGGGCTTTGATGTTTACAAGCAAACCGAATCGATCCGGCGCAGCATCGGCTACATGAGCCAGCGCTTTTCGCTGTATGATGATTTGACCCCGCGCGAAAACATCCGCTTCTTTGGCGGAATCTACGGACTTGGCTCGTCGGAACTGCGCGAAAAAGGGGAGCGGCTGCTCGAATCGCTCGACCTTAAAGAGTCCGCCGACACGCGCCTCGTTGCGCTGCCGCTCGGCTGGAAGCAGAAGCTCGCCTTTTCGGTGGCGCTCTTGCACGAGCCGAAGCTTATCTTCCTCGACGAACCCACCGGCGGCGTTGATCCGGTCACGAGGCGACGCTTTTGGGACATGATATACGAAGCCGCCGACCGTGGCGTCACGGTCTTCGTCACCACGCACTACATGGACGAAGCTGAATACTGTGACCGCGTCTCGATCATGGTCGATGGCCGAATCGCCGCGCTTGACACGCCGGAAGAGTTGAAGAAGAGCTTCGGAGCCGAGACGATGAACGAAGTGTTCATCCAGTTGGCAAGGCCAGCGAAGAGGGGGGAGTAAATCAATTGATAGTTAATAATTGATAATTGAAGAATTGGGATCGGGGTTGCGATTGAAATCGAATACAGTTTCTGTCATTCTGAGTCTGATACAGTCAGGCGAAGAATCCAGAGAGTCACGTAAAATATTATAGATTATTCAGTTATTATGATGCCATCGAAAAAAATCTGGATTTTCTCCCGACTTGTAAGGTCAGAATGACGCATTTAAGGTAATTGGTCTTTCTGTAGGGGCAACAATCGATGAACAGGGTAGGCCTTGCAGCTGCCTTCCTGCAAGGCTGTTTGAAATCAACCGGAAGCAAGAAATTGGGCTAAGGCCCATGTAAATATGACCTTATTCCAAGCCTGGCTTGAAAGCCGGGGCAACATGAATGTAAAAGTCTTGAATGTCAAGAGGATTAAAACCCTCCTGAATGTAAGATCAGGTTAAGTGGTCTGTCAAGGAATCTCTCTTGTCCTGAATGGAGGGCAACTCAATCTTCAATTAATTGCCCCGGACTTCAGTCCGGGGTTAATTGATAAGGTATAATAAATCAGGGCTTTAGCCCAATTTCTTTCGATGACTGTTTCAATCTTTGGTCATCAATACAAGATTTATCCATTGGTAGTCCCGACAGGTCGGGCTTACCCCTACAAAGAATTCAACATGACAGAAAATGCAGTAACCAGCGCATGAAACGGTTCATCGCATTCATCAGAAAGGAATTCTACCACATCGTGCGCGACCGGCGGACGGCGGCGATTTTGTTCGGGATGCCGATCCTTCAGTTGCTGCTGTTCGGCTATGCGATTCGCAACGAGGTTTCGGAGGTCAAAACCGGCATTCTCGATATGTCGCATGACACCGTTACCGAGGCGTTGACCGACAAGCTTTTCTCGTCCGGTACTTTCATCTTTGCCGGTACCTTGCAGAGTGAGAAGGATATAGCACCAGCCTTCGCGGCGGGGCGGATGAACGAGGTGGTCGTCTTCGAGCCGGACTTCGCCGGGCGGTTGCAAAAGGATGGCGTCGCGCAAATGCAGGCGCTCACGGACGGTTCCGACCCCAATGTGTCTCGCATCGTGACTGGCTACACGCAGGCTGTGGTGCACAACTACCTCGCCGAACAGGCGGACGGATCGGCCCGGCAGGTGGGCGTCGAGGCGGTACCGCTGATGATGTTCAACCCTTCGCTCAAGAGCGTTTATCTGTTTGTGCCGGGGCTGATGGCGATGATTCTGATGCTCGTTTCGACGCTCATGACCTCCATCAGCATCACGCGCGAAA
>DRSQ01000188.1 GCA_011372505.1 Chlorobaculum parvum
CAAACCCGATTCTCCGCTTCCAGCTGAGGCAAGACAAAAGCTTTTTGATTTGCCAATTTATGCGCGAGTTGATACGCTTCAGACTGATAGAAATAAGCCTTGGTGGGATTATTTTTCCCTAAGTACCACTTCAGAATAAAAAGAGGAGGGAATAAATTTCCGAAATTCTCCGCCTAAGCGGTATAAGATTTTTGTCCATTTTTATCTTGACTTAAAACAACACCGCCCGCTACGATAAAACGTAAGCGGGCGGCTGTTCTGTTTTTCCGGCAAATCCCTTACTCCACCTCGTAATTCAGCGCAGGTGCGAGCCACTTCTCGGCTTCTGCCATCTCAATCCCTTTGCGGTTGGCGTAGTCTTCTACCTGATCCTTGCCGATCTTGCCGAGCACAAAGTACTTCGATGCCGGGTTGGCGAAGTACAGGCCGCAGACTGAGGCTGCGGGGTTCATGGCGAAGGTTTCGGTCAGCGTGACGCCGGTTGCCGCTTCGGCGTTCAGCAGTCCAAAGATGGTTGCCTTTTCGGTGTGATCCGGGCAGGCGGGGTAGCCGGGGGCGGGGCGGATGCCTCGGTACTCTTCGGCGATGAGCTGCTCGTTGCCGAGGATTTCGCCGGGCGCGTAGCCCCAGAGTTCGCGGCGCACCTTTTCGTGCAGCATCTCGGCGAACGCTTCGGCGAGCCGGTCGGCGAGTGCCTGCGTCATGATGCGGTGGTAGTCGTCGTTCTCTGCAGCGAACTCCTGCAACAGGCTCTGGATGCCGAGTCCGGTGGTGACGGTGAAGCAGCCGATCCAGTCGTTGACGCCGCTTTCGCACGGAGCCACGAAGTCCGCCAGGGCGAGGTTGGCTTCGCCGTGCTTTTCGCCTTGCTGGCGCAGGGTGTGCAGCACGGTGCGGATCATCGAGCGCTCGTCGTCCGCATAGACGAAGATGTCGTCGCCAATGCTGTTGGCCGGGAAGATGCCCGCCACACCTTTGATTCCGAGCAGCTTTTCGCTGTCGATCCGGTCGAGCAAAGCGGTGGCGTCGTTGAAGAGCTTCGTTGCCTCCTCGCCGACCTTTTCATCCTTCAGAATCTGCGGATACGTTCCGTGCAGCTCCCAGCTCCGGAAGAAGGGTGTCCAGTCGATGTACGGGCGGAGCACTCCGACGGTGACATCCTCCAGCACGGTGACACTGGTCTGCGCCGGTTTGTCGATGGTTTCTGCCTCCCAGTCAATCGCGAGGCGGTTGTCGCGGGCGGTTTCGAGCGAGACGTACTTTTTCGCTGCCGTGCGCTCGGCGTGGCTTTTGCGCATCGCCTCCTGCTCCTCCTTGAGCGCCGCGATGTAGCCTTCTCGGTGGGCGGGGTTGCAGAGGTTGCTGACCACCGGCACGCTGCGCGAGGCGTCGAGCACGTGCACCACCGCGCCGGAGTAGTTCGGGGCGAGCTTGACGGCGGTGTGCACCTTTGAAGTGGTTGCACCGCCGATGATGAGCGGAATGTTCATGCCGAACCGCTCCATCTCTTTGGCCACGTGCGCCATCTCTTCGAGCGACGGGGTGATGAGGCCGGAGAGGCCGAGCACGTCAGGCTTTTCTTTGACCACAGCATCGAGAATCTTGTCGCACGGCATCATGACGCCGATGTCAACCACGTCGAAGTTGTTGCAGGCGAGCACCACCGAGACGATGTTCTTGCCGATGTCGTGCACGTCGCCCTTGACCGTGGCGAGCAGCACCTTGGCTTTGGCGCTTGTGTCGCAGCTCTTGGCCTTCTCCTCCTCGATGTAGGGAACCAGCACGGCCACCGAGCGCTTCATGACGCGGGCGCTTTTGACCACCTGCGGCAGGAACATCTTGCCCTCAGCGAAGAGGTCGCCGATGTGGTTCATGCCGTTCATGAGCGGCCCCTCGATCACTTCCAGCGGACTCGGGTAGAGCTGGCGCGCTTCCTCGGTGTCCTCGTCGATGTAGTCAACGATGCCCTTGACCAGTGCGTGTTTCAGGCGCTCCTCGACCGGAGCGTTGCGCCATTCGGCGGTTTTGGCCTCGGCTTTTTCGCCGCCGTCGCGGATCGTTTCGGCGAACGCCACGAGCCGCTCGGTGGCGTCGTCGCGGCGATTCAGCAACACGTCCTCTACATAGCCAAGCAGCTCCGGGTCGATCTCTTCGTAGATGCCGAGCTGGGCGGCGTTGACGATGCCCATGTCGAGACCGGCGTGGATGGCGTGGTAGAGGAACGCGGTGTGCATCGCTTCGCGCACCGGCTCGTTGCCGCGGAAGGAGAACGAGACGTTGCTGATGCCTCCGGAGACTTTCGCGTGTGGCAGGTTCTGCTTGATCCAGCGCACACTTTCGATGAAGTCGAGCGCGTAATTGTTGTGCTCCTCGATGCCGGTGGCCACGGTCAGGACGTTCGGGTCGAAGATGATGTCCTCCGGCGGGAAGCCCACCTCTTCGGTGAGAATCTTGTAGGCTCGGCTGCAAATCTCGATGCGGCGGTGCAGGCTGTCGGCCTGGCCCTCTTCGTCGAAGGCCATGACGACCGTGGCCGCGCCGTACTGCATGATCTTGCGGGCGTGCTCCTTGAACGGCTCCTCGCCCTCCTTGAGGCTGATCGAGTTGACGATGCTCTTGCCCTGGGTGCAGCGCAGGCCGTTCTCGATGACCGCCCATTTCGACGAGTCGATCATCACCGGCACTTTGGCGATCTCCGGCTCGGAGGCGATGAGGTTCAGGAACTCGACGATCACCTTTTCGGAATCGAGCATTCCCTCGTCGAGGTTCACGTCGATTACCTGCGCGCCGTTTTCGACCTGCTGGCGGGCGATGGAGAGCGCTTCGTCGTAGTTGGCCTCTTTGATGAGGCGGGCGAATTTGCGCGAACCGGTGACGTTGGTGCGCTCGCCGACGTTGATGAAGCCAGTGGTTTCGTCAACCACGAGCGGTTCGAGGCCGGAGAGCTTCAGCACGTGCTCTTTTGCCGGGCGCTTCCTTGGCGTGAGGCTCTTGACCGCTTCGGCGATGGCGCGGATGTGCGTTGGCGTGGTGCCGCAGCAGCCGCCGACGATGTTCACGAAGCCTGACTCGGCGAAGCCCGCGATCTGCGCGGCCATGTACTCCGGCGAATCGTCGTACTCGCCGAACTCGTTTGGCAGTCCCGCGTTCGGATAGACACTGACGAAGCTGCCCGCAGCATTGGAAAGCGCTTCGATGAAGGGGCGCATCTGCTTCGAGCCGAGTGCGCAATTTAATCCGACCGAGAGCAGACTCGGCATGTGCGAAATCGAAATCCAGAACGCCTCGGTGGTCTGGCCGGAGAGGGTACGGCCGCTCGCGTCAACCACTGTGCCGGAGACCATTACGGGCACCTGCCAGCCGCTTTTCGCCGCATACTCCTCAATGGCGTAGAGCGCCGCCTTGCAGTTCAGCGTGTCGAATACCGTCTCGACGAGTAACAGATCGACGCCGCCCTCGTGCAATCCTTCGAGCTGGGCGGTGTAGTTATCGACCACCTCCTGGAAGGTGACGGCGCGGAAGCCGGGGTTGTTCACGTCCGGCGAAAGCGAGAGAGTCTTGTTGGTCGGCCCGATGGAACCGGCCACGAAGCGCGGCTTATCGGGCGTTTTCGCGGTGAACTCGTCCGCCGCCGAGCGAGCTACTTTTGCTGCCGCCACGTTCAGTTCTTTGGTAAGGTGCTGCAACTGGTAGTCCGACTGCGAGATCGGGTTGGCGTTGAAGGTGCAGGTTTCGACGATGTCCGCGCCCGCGTCGAGAAAGTCGCAGTGGATCGAACGGATGATGTCGGGCTGGGCGATGACGAGCAGGTCGTTGTTGCCCTTCAGCGGATGGTCGTGCGAAGCGAAACGCTTGCCTCGGTAATCCTCTTCCTCAAGGCCATGTTTCTGAATCATGGTGCCCATGGCCCCATCGAGCACGAGAATCCGTTGCTCGAGCAGGCTGTACAAATTGTCGTTCATGCAGCGGCGGAAATTGGTTGAAGGCACCCCTAAAAACTTATTACGCAGTTCGATTGCTGCGTTGGGTGGTGCTCGAAATCCTCACATACTTCATGTACGCTCCGGTTTCTGCGCTCCATCCGCCTTGCACTCGAACCGCTCATGACACTTTTTAGATGTGCCTTGGAAAATATGGCCCTAAAAGTAAGCAAAAAAGCGCTCAATTCCCCATCCGCCGCAAGGCGAGGCGCGTCAGGAAAGCGCCCGGTCGATCCGCTCCGAAAGCCACGACCGGAGCTGCTCGATTGATGCGTGGTCGGTCTGGTGGGCCATCGGGTATTCGCAGTAGGTATAGTCGGCGATCTTGTCGCTGAGCCACGCATCAGCGTCGCGCCCCTTGGCGATGGGCAGCACGTCGTCGAACTCGCCGTGCTGCACGAGGAACGGAATATTGGCAAGCCCTTCGGGTAGTGCGTCTGCCTCGGGGCGTGAATCGGGAAGCTGGCCGCTCAGGGCGGTGACACCGTGCAGCAGCTCCGGGTTACGGAACGCAGTCATGTAGCTAATGACGGCACCCTGGCTGAAGCCCATCAGGAACGCTTTGTCGCCTGCCGGTTGAAGCGTTGCGATCATCTTTTTCAGGAATACCGTGAACTGGTCGGCGACGTTGATGGCTGCCTCGTGGTCAGCCGTGATGCCGTCCGGCGTGAAGTCGATCGGGAACCAGCCGAACATCTCCGGCGCCAGCATCTGCGGTGCGCGCACACTCACGATGCGCAGCCGAGGGTCGAGGGACGGCGCCAGCATGATGAGGTCGCGCTCGTTGCTTCCGTAGCCGTGAAGCATCACGAGCAGCGGGCTTTCTTTATCGGGGCAGCGGTTGTAATCGAGCCAGGTAAACGCGTCGTTATTGCGTGTGAACATGGGGGAAAGTTGGGGTTGTAGTTTGTTGATAATCTATCGTAAAAGTTTATAGAAAAAGACATTGGGCTGAAACCCCATTATTTTTTGTGCTAAATAACCCCGGCTTAAAAGCCGGGGCAATTACTACTATCTGTAATTCAAATTCTTAAACAATTGCCCCGGACTTTAGTCCGGGATTAAGGGACAAACAAAAAAATCAGGGCTTCAGCCCAATTTCATCCAATGCTTCATGACTCTTTTTTAGGATTCACCTCTGCAATAATCCCTCCGCCGAGCACTTCGTCGCCGTCGTAGAAAACCACGGCCTGCCCGCAGGCAACGCCCTGCTTCGGTTCGCGGAACGTCACCCGCGTGCGGTCATCACCGATCGGTTCGACCGAGCAGGCGCTTTGCCGGTCGCGGTAGCGGATTCGTGCTTCAGTCGCGAAAGGATTGTCCGGCGTTGCGATGCCGCTCCAGTTCATGCCGGTGGTGGTGAGTTGGTGGCATTCGAGATCAGCCTTGCTGCTGACGTGGATGCGGTTGCGTTCGGCGTCGATTTTCATCACGTACATTGGCTCGCCAGTCGCGACGCCAAGCCCGCGGCGCTGGCCGATGGTGTAGAACGGGTAGCCGCGATGATGGGCGATCACTCTGCCCGCCTGATCGACAATCTCGCCGCCCGCGACACGCTGCTCAAGTCCCGGAATCGCCCCAGCAAGGTAGGTGCAATAGTCGTCGTTCGGCACGAAGCAGATCTCTTGGCTTTCCTTCTTTTCTGCCGCGTGTACCCTGAACGACCGTGCCAGCTCCCGCACTTCGGCTTTGGTGTAGCCGCCAAGCGGGAACAGCGTTTTTGCCAGCTCTGCCTGCGTCAGCATCCAGAGAAAATAGCTCTGATCCTTTTCTGGATCGATCCCCTTGCAGAGCCGTGTCACCCCGTCGCGCAGCTCCGCGCGGGCGTAGTGGCCGGTCGCCACCAGGTCGGCTTTGAGCAGCCGCATCGCCTCGAACAACCCGAACCACTTGATCGCCTTGTTGCACACCATGCACGGATTTGGCGTCCGCCCGCCGAGGTAATCGTCGTGAAAATGGCCGATGACGTCACGGGCGAACTTGGCGCTCAAGTTCAGTGTAAACACGGGGAAGTCGAACTCCGCCGAGTCGCTGATTTTCATCGCCGACGGCGTCAGTGCGGGCGCATCCTCCGGCGTATCGAGCACACGGATGTTCAGCCCGGTTACGCGATAGCCTTGCTTGACGAGCAGGCAAGCTGCCACCGCCGAATCGACGCCGCCCGAAAGGCCAATGATGACGTGTTGTTGTGAGCTCATTCGCTGTGGAGTGTTTGTTTTGGAGAAACTTACAGCTTTTTCTGGATTGTGTTATGACTTAAACCAATCGCTTAGAGCGCAATTGGGCAACTTTATGTGATCGAGCAGTTGCAGCCAAGCGAAAAGAAGGGGAGAGGCTCTCCGATGCAGATGCAGGTGAAATGGAGATGTTTTTGTGAAGGTTTTGAAGCTGTTCTCAAAGAGCGTTCCTCAATTGGCTGTCAGATTGTTGTTGTTTGTGTTTTTTTGCGTAGAGTATTTACTATATTTTCGATGAGATACTGAGCTTCTCTAAATCACTACTGCGATGAGTGACAAGAAAAATAATCAACAACAACCGTCTGCGATTGGACCCTATTTTTTCCCTGTCTTTATTGTTAGATGATTCTAAACCGTAGGCTTCTGGTTCCCTATGTGGCGCCATATTTGCCTATGTGCTGATCGCTACTGTCGCTGAACGTTTCGTGGCGATGGAGGTGAATTATCTGGTTCGGATTGTTTTCTACGTTCTCGATACTGGGGAATAGCAGTTTTGGTGAAGAGGGAAATGCTCTTCACAGCAGTACGCCCTTCAGCAGTACGGAAGCGAAGCTGAAGTAGATGACGATGCCGGTGACGTCAACGAGGGTGGCGACGAAAGGGGCCGAGGAGGTGGCCGGGTCGATGCCGGCTCGCTGGAGGAGCATGGGGAGCATGGAACCGGCAAGCGTGCCCCAGATGACGATGCCGAGCAGCGAGAAGCCGACCGTGAGGCCGATCAGGAGCCAGGTGGTGCTGTACTGGTCGAGAATCATCGCCCAGAAAACCACCCTGAACACGCCGATAACGCCGAGGATGCCGCCGAGCATGAGGCCGGAGAACAGCTCTCTTCGCATCACTTTCCACCAGTCCTGTAACGTAATTTCTCCCAGCGACAACGATCGGATGATGAGCGTGGCGGCCTGTGAGCCGGAGTTACCGCCGCTGGAGATGATGAGCGGGATGAAGGTGGCCAGCACGATCGCCCTGGCCAGCTCGCCCTCGAAGAAGCTCATGGCCGATGCTGTGAGCATTTCGCCGAGGAACAGCACGATGAGCCAGACAGCGCGCTTGCGCACCAGCTCCATCAGCGGCAGGTCGATGTACGGCTCCTCGAACGCCTCGATAGCACCGAACTTCTGGATGTCTTCGGTCTCCTCCTCCTCGGCGACGTCGAGCATGTCGTCAACCGTGACGATGCCGATCAGGTAGCCGTTGGAGTCAACAACCGGCAAGGCGATCCGGTCGTAGCGCTTGAAGTATTCGAGCGCGTCCTGCTGATCCTGCGTGGCGGTGAGGGTGATGATCTTGTCTTCTGAAATGATGTCGCCAACCTTTTTGTCGAGCGGCGAGAGCAAAAGGTCGCGGGCGAGGATTTCGCCGACCAGCTTGCCGTGGTCGTCCACCGCGTAGATGACGTTGAGGGTTTCGCTCTCGTGGCCGTGGGTGCGGATGTATTCGAGCACCTTTTTGATCGGCCAGTCGGTTTTGACGCTCAACAGATCTGGCGACATCAGCCTGCCGACGCTGTCTTCGGCGTAAGCGAGCAGCGTCTTGGCGATTTTGAACTCCTCGA
>DRSQ01000189.1 GCA_011372505.1 Chlorobaculum parvum
GCCGCAGCCCCTCCTCCGCTTTTGCCGAAGCGAAAACATCCTTCGGGCAATAGTTATAGCATGACAGACAACTGTTGCACAGATCGGCATCGATCACCGGATACCAGGCAATCTCTGCGCGAGGAACGGTCAGCCGCCGCCTTCTTCTTTCACTCTTGTCGTTCATAAAAATCCTGACTTGATAATTTCGTCAGCCCTCCCGCCACTACCACACAATGGCAGGAGGCCCTGACGGAGAAACTGAAATGGTTAGAAAGAGACCCTGTATCCAATCCTTGCAAGCCTGCCGGGTTCGTAGTAAACATAGCGGCTCCCCTCGGCAAGATTGCCGGTCGTCTGCACTTCGGTATCAAAGATATTTTCGATAGCCATGGTCACATAACCAGGGCCGGCTTTCACTTTTCCGGTCATGTCGAACGCGGCGTAGTTCTCGAGCGCGTCTTCGCGGCCAGCAAGAATGCGGCACTTCAGATCAAGAGCGATATCACTTGCCGAATAGGCTATACCAAACGTATTCTGAAACTTCGGGCCAGGCTGGTACTCATCCCCGGCGGTATCCTCGGCGACAGTGCAAGCCCAGTAACCTGAAGCGGAGAAAGAGATATCGGAAAGGAGATTGTCGAGATCATGAAACGGTGAAAGCCCCAGTTTCCACTCTATTCCCTGCGAACTGTAAGAGCCCGCATTGAAGTAGTGGTAAGGACGGCCCTGGGAACGATCCACCTCGATCTTGCCCTCGTAGGTCATGTAAAAAGCGGCCACCCTTGCAGATGCAGCTTCCGAATCCCATTTGATGCCAGCCTCATATGTCCAGCCAGATTCAGGCTGGAGATCAGGATTGCCGATGAGAATTCGGCCAACATAATAGAGCTGGGTGAAGGTTGGAGCCTGGAAAGCCTTGCCGGTGTTGGCAAAAAGATTCAACCCATCATTCACTTTCCACGTAACACCCGCACTGGGCAGGAACACATTGTAGTCGGTGGTTTCGTTTTCGTTATCGATAAACTGCTCACGAACCCCCAGCGTAACAAGCAACTCTCTGGACAAGGTCGCCTTCAACTCACCGAACACACCGTAATCGTCACGCTCTCTTTCACCGTAATTGTTGACGTAATCAGCAAAACGGTGCACATAATCCGCTCCGGCTGTCAGCTCCAGGTCATCGGAGAACCTGAACCGGTAGTCGGTTTCAGCACCGTAGTTATAGTTGAGCCTCTGCAAGGTCTCACCATCCTGCACACCATCCACATAATCGGTCTGGTAACGGTCGTCGTACATACCGAAAAGCTTCGCCTTGAACTGGTCGGTTTCGTAACAAAAGTCGAGAAAGTGGAAATCGCTCTCCTGATCGGTCGATTCAATTTTTCCACTGTCATAACGATCGATGAACGAGGTCTCATACCAGTTGTACTGGTAATCGAGACAGGCGTTGGCAAACGGCGAGGCGCTGACGTTCAGCATATATTTGTCTGTTTCACCAAGCGCAATATCATGTTCGTTCGCTATATCCCGGCCAACGTCGTCAAGCTCGCCCATGTGCTGATACCGAAAGCCCGCCGTAATGCCGGGCAAAGAGATATTGACACCGTGGTTCATCCATGCTTCGTTGCCAAACTCAACGGAAGCGGTTCCGGCAAACTCCTCCTGAGGCTTTTTTGTCACAATATTGATCACACCTGACATGGCATCGGCACCGTAGAGAGTCGATGCCGCGCCTTTGAGCACCTCGATACGCTCGACCTGCTCGACAGGAATCGAACTCAGATCATATCCTTTGCTCGCAGCCTGCTGCACCGGCATACCGTTGATGAGAATCAGCTCTCCATCCTCGATACCCCTTATATAAACCGCAGCGTTCATGCCCTGCCTGTTGATACCCATCGGCGCAAGCGACTTGTATCCCAAACCCCCGATTCTGCCAAGGGCCTCCATCACGTTCGAAGCCACGGTCTCCTTGAGTTTTTTGCTGTCGGCAACCGTAACAAAGCGGGAGCTCTCCTTTTCCTTGACAGGAAAACGCGTTGCGGTAACAACAAGCTCTTCGCTCACATACGAAGCGAGCGCTCCAGGCTGATCGAGCTGGTCGGCATGGAGCGTGCCGGAACACAGCACGCAGGCCATAAGAAAAGCTGTGATTTTTCTGGTCATGTGTGAACCTCCTATCAGCTGAAAAAAACTGACTGACAGGGCTGTCTGTGGGCAAGAAGACTCAGAGGAGGGGCGCTGCACGTGTAAAGAGAAAAACCAGCGACAAACCGAGGAAAAAGGTACTGATCCAGTTCCAGAATTCTGTGGGGCGACCTGATCAACGAGCTCTTTCGGGCTATCGCGGACGGGCGACACGGGACATCATCGAGTGCGCTTTGCCTGAAGACTATAAACCCGTAGTCTTTTATTGGTGCAAATGCATGACCGGCAGGTCTCCTGACTTTCACGGCATCGAGCGCCCCCAAACCTTCCCGCCGTTTTCCGTGGAGGAAAACCGGCAGTGACCTGAAAGCCCGCCTTGCGCATCCGTGTGGCCACGGAATCTGCCCGGCGGTTAACCGTTGTACAGTTGCGGGTACAGTGTACGAATCTCACGTACTTCCCTATTCTCAGGATTTTAAGCCGGCAA
>DRSQ01000190.1 GCA_011372505.1 Chlorobaculum parvum
CGGTTGGGGGTTCTCATTTTTACAACCTCCGCAAATGCTCCAGCAATATTCCGTTAAACATCGCGGGTTGTTCGAGGTTCGACAGGTGGCCCGCATCGGGAATCAGTTCGAGCTTTGAGCCGGGAATGAGGGCGTGCATTTCGGCGGCGGTCTCCGGTGGGGTGACCTTGTCGTCCATGCCGTTGATGATAAGCGTCGGGCAGGTGACTTCGTTCAGCAGCTCCGTCGAGTCCTCGCGTTCGGCGATAGCTCGCATGGCTTCGCTGATCGCTTCCGGCGTCTGTCGCAGAATGCTTTGGCGCGTTTTTTCGACCAGCGGCTCGTTCGATTCGTAGGTTGCCGTTGCGAAGAAGTTCGGCACCATCCGCTCCGCAGCCTCTGCGCTGCCCTTCGCCATGACCTCATCCCTGAACTCCTGCCGGGCGGCCAGCGTTTCGGGTGCATCGGCGTTGGCGCGAGTGTCGCAGAGCACCAGCGAATCGATCAGCTCCGGATAGAGCCGGTAAAAGGCCATCGCCTGATAGCCGCCCATTGAGAGGCCGACGACGGTCGCGCTTTCCCAATCCAGCGCCCTGATGAGCCGCGCAAGGCTGTGGGCGTAGTCGTCCATGCTCCATCCGGGGCGCGATGGTGAGCTGTCGAATCCGTACACATACGGCGCGATTACCCGGTAGCCCGATTCGGCGAGAGGCGCGAGCTGCTGCTCCCACATGTCTGCCGAAACCGGGAAAGCGTGCAGCAGCAAAACGTTACCGGCATCGCCGCCCGCCGATCCTGTGAAAGTCAGCATGGCTCAGTTCTCCTGTGCTTTGGACTGGCCACTGCGGATGTCGCGCATGATGTTGTTTGCCTCGTCGAGAATCTTGCGGGCTTCGTCGCGCGCGCTGTCGATGATTTCCTGCGAACGGTGCTTGGCCTCGTTGCTGTATGCTGTGTCGCTCTCCGATTCCACATACATATCCGAAGCCCGGTCGATGGCGCGTTTGACCTTGCCGCTAATGATCATTTGCGTGTCCTCGCCCTTGCGTGGAGCGAAAAGCAGCCCCATGATGGTGCCAACCGCCGCGCCGAGAGAGGCACCGAAAAACAGCCCCTTGTAGTATTTATCCTGATTTTCCATGATCGTGGAGTTGAGTTGAAAAGCTTGATTTTTAATATAACAAAAATTAAGCCCTTAGGATTTCCAGCACCTCCTCTTCGAGGCCTGCGATGGTTTCGACCAGGTCATGTCGGCACAGCACCCTGAACCTCTTGGTGTAGTGCTCGAACGAGAGGATGAAGTCGGAGCGGAACACCGATTCCCGGAAATCGTCGAACCGGACGTAGCCATTCGAATCGGAAGGCTGAACCGTATGCCGGTGCTCGCTTTTGGTCGGCCAGACCCGCAGTTCGCGGAAGTCGTCGTAATCGAACACATCTTTCAGTGCGGGGGTGTCGATGAGCACCTCGTGGCCCGCGAGTTGCCGTCCGAGTTTCCGCGCGGCCAGTTCGCAGATCTCCAGCTCTTTCTCTTTGCGGCGGCGGTGGTCGATGCTGTAGGCGAACCACGCGGGATCGGCATCCATCTCCTCGCCGACGTACGGGCGAATGGTGATGGCGCGTTTGAAGACGCGGCGCTCCTGAATCGCGTCGAGCAGCTCCGCTGACGGCAGCCCCAGCCCGCGAATCGCCCGGTCGAGCTCGTAGAGCACCCGGTCGTCGGAGTTGAAGTAGAACAGCTCGCGCAGGGCCTCGGTCGGCAGCGCGTTTTCGTCCGCGATGTCCTGCAACAAGCGCCGCAACATCGCTGAAAAGATGCGGCTGGTGTGGTGCCAGTAGACGTTGCGCATCATCATGTACTTGGCGAACAGCAGGCTTTCGAGCGGCGCGATCCCCTTTTCGGTGATCGCCAGCCGCTGCCGTTCCGGGTCGGGCACGAACGACTCGATGAGCCGCTCGATGTCGATGCTGCCGTACGGAATGTTGCAGTGGTGCGCGTCGCGCATGAGGTAGTCCATCTTGTCGGGGTCGAGCGTGCCGCTCACCAGCTTGCCGAACCGGTGCGCCGTTTTGCCCGCGATGATTTCAGTCACCACGCCGGGATCAACCTGCCAGTCGTCGTGCAGAATCACCGCGATTGACGGCGTGCCGTGGTGCTCCTCGTTCAGAAACTGGCCGGTCAGCGATTCGTGGTGCGCGAACACGGCGGAGCTGTCGCCCGCCGGGGTGACCTCCTCAAGTACGTGCGCGTGCGGGTAGTGGCCAATGTCGTGCAGCAGGCAGGTGGCCAGCAGCGTGCGGCAGGTCTCGTCGTCGAACTGCAACCGTTCATCCTGCAATTCAAGCGCCAGCGGGTTGCTCACCATCCGCTGCAAAATCATCTTCATCAGGTGATAGACGCCGATGGAGTGCTCGAAGCGCGTATGGTTCGCGCCGGGATAGACCTGCTGCGCGAACGAGAGTTGCCGTATGCCCTTGAGCCGCAAAAACGACGGATGGGCGAGAATCTTCTTGAGCGGCGCGCTCAGCGGGATGTGGCCCCAGATGGGAATGCGGATAAACCCGCCCTCGGAGCGGAACAAAAAAGGCTCGGCGATCATAATGCAGGGAATGGTTATTCTAATTCCAGATCATTCATGCAACAATACCATGCCGTATCCTCGTCATTCCCGGTTTCGCGGGAATGACGGACTGAAATACCACAAGCCCGATGGTGATGCATATTTGGAATTACTCGGTATTGTGAGGCAAGTTAAGCAGTTGCGTGTTGCTAGCAAAAGCGAAGAGGGGGATATGAACCGTATTGAGTGACAATTCTCGATTTTTATCATGCTGAGCGTAGCGAAGCATCCAGAAGCTCTTTTTCAGCAAGGAGATGGATTCTTCATTTCGTTGCACTGCATTCAGAATGACAGAGCTGCTTTCCGAAGTTCTTTGCGATGTATTGTTGCTGGGGTAAAGCGGGAATGAGAATGCGACCCAGCCCGGCTCAATATCGGTCAAGCGTGAATTTTTCGCCGAGGTACATTTTGCGGGCTTCGGCGTTGTCGGCGATTTGCTCCGGTGTGCCCTGCATGAAGATACTGCCGTCGAAGAGCAGGTAGGCGTGGTCGGTGATCGAGAGCGTTTCGTGGACGTTGTGGTCGGTGATGAGCACGCCGATGTTGCGCTGCACAAGGCCTTCGACAATCTGCTGGATGTCCTCGACGGCGATCGGATCGACGCCCGCGAAGGGTTCGTCGAGCAGGATGAACTTCGGGTCGAGTGCCAGGGCGCGGGCGATTTCAGTGCGGCGGCGTTCGCCTCCCGATAGCGCGTAGCCCATGCTTTTGCGGATGTGCGCGATGTTCAGGTCTTCGAGCATCTGGTCGGTTTTTTCCAGGCGCTCTGACTTTGAGAGCGGGGTGAATTCGAGCACGCCGAGGATGTTCTCCTCCACGGTCAGCTTGCGAAAAACCGAGGCCTCCTGCGGCAGGTAGCCGATGCCCTTGCGGGCGCGCTTGTACATCGGCAGGTGGGTGATCTGTTCCTGGTCGAGTAGCACCTGGCCCGCATCGGGTTTGACCAGCCCGACGATCATGTAGAACGTGGTGGTTTTGCCCGCGCCATTCGGGCCGAGCAGGCCGACGATTTCGCCCTGTTTGACCTCGATGGACGAGCTTTTGACCACCTCCCGTTTGTTGTAAATCTTCTTTAGATCCTTGCAGCTCAGTATCGAACCCATAGCGTTCTCGTAGAAAATTGTGTTTAGCCGTACCGTTGGGCGAACGCCTCGTCGCTCATCACCAGCAGCAGGATTCCCTCGATGACGCCCACGATAGCAGGAATGCCCGTCCAGCAGAAGAGCAGGTAGATGATGCCCCACCCGGTCAGGCCAAGATAGAATTTGTGAATGCCGAGCGAGCCGAGCAGAATGGCGAAAATCGCTGCGGCGAACCGGTTCTTGCCGCCGGGCGTTACCGGGCCGAGATTGATGTTGAACGGCGGCGGGCTTTGCCGTACGCCGCACTTCGGGCAGATTTCAGCGTTGGCGCGGATGATGGCGCCGCATTCGGAACAGTACTTTTCGTTTGGGCCTTTTTGCGTGGTGTGGTTCATGGTATCGTTACACTGGCGTTCACTCTGTTACTGAATATAGCATTTCGGTCAAGGTTGCCTTACTGTTGACGTCAAGTCCGGGGCAGCCATGCGTCTCACGGTTTATCGTGCATTTTGCACAGCACTCTTTCAAGTCGTGTGAAAAAGAGGTAACGTCCTGAAGAACAAATTCGTTTTCACACTCTTTAACAAGCGTTTCCATGAGAAAAGTCATGACATACCGGGGGCTGTATCCGGAGCTTCACGAGTCGGTGTTTCTGGCCGATGGTTGCCGCGTGATCGGTGACGTCAAGATTGGCGCGCATTCGAGCGTCTGGTTCAATACGGTCATCCGTGGTGACGTCTGCCCGATCACCATCGGCGAAAAGACCAGCGTGCAGGACAACTCGACCTTGCACGTGACGCACGATACCGGGCCGCTGAAGATCGGCAACAACGTGACCATCGGCCATGCCGCCACGCTGCACGCCTGCACGGTCGAGGACAACGTACTCATCGGCATGAGCGCCACGCTGCTGGATCATTGCGTGGTCGAACCCTGGTCGATCGTGGCCGCCGGGTCGCTCGTCAAGCAGGGCTTTCGCGTGCCGACCGGAATGCTCGTCGCCGGAGTTCCGGCCAGGGTGATCCGCCCGATTACCGAAGAAGAGCGGAAGAACATCGCCGAATCGCCGGAAAACTACGTGCGCTACGTGGCGCATTATCGTGAGGGCGGGTACGAGGGAAGGTAAAGGCTGTTACGTTTTGAGGCGATCTTTCACTACATTATCATTCATCAAATTCGGGCGCAAGCCTCTCTTCATTCGAACTATCACCTGATTTCTCATGGCAAAAGAGGTAGTGATCATTGGCGGCGGCATCAGCGGACTCAGCATGGCATTTTACTGTTCGCAGGCCGGCATGAAAACCACGCTGATCGAAAAAGACAACACGGTCGGAGGCTCGTTCGCCTCGCATCAGTACGCCAGCGACAACGACCGCTTCTGGCTTGAAATGGGTGCGCACACCTGCTACAGTTCCTACCAGAATCTGCTCGGCATCGTCGAGGAGTGCGGCATCATGGACACCATCATCCCGCGCGAAAAGGTGCCCTTCACGCTGCTCAAGAACGGCAAGGTATCGTCGATCATGTCGGGCCTCAACCTCTTCGAACTGCTCCGTCACGCACCAGCCATATTCTCCCTCAAGAAGGAAAATATGACGGTTCGTTCCTACTACTCCCAAATCGTGGGTGAAAAAAATTACAACAACACCATCAGCCACTTCTTCAATGCGGTACCCTCTCAGCCGACCGACGACTTCCCGGCGGACATGATGTTCAAGAGCCGTGAGAAACGCAAGGATGTGCTCAAGAACTATACGTTCAAAAACGGCTTGCAGAGTGTGGCCCGCACCATCGCAGCCCGCAAGGGGATCGAGGTGCGCACCGGTTCGGCGGCCAGCAGCCTGGCGACTTCCGGAGACAAGTACATCGTCAAGACCGCCGACGGACAGGAGTATGCCGGTGATGCGCTCGTGTTGGCCATTCCCTCGGCTCCGACAGCGCGACTGGTCCAGGACATCAATCCGGCGATTGCCGACCACTTCACCAGACTCAAGTTCGCCGATGTCGATTCGGTGGGCGTGGTGATCCGCAAGAACAACGTCTCGCTCAAGCCGGTGGCCGCGATCATCTCCCCGAACGACACCTTCTTTTCGATGGTGTCGCGCGACACCGTACCGGACGACTATTTCCGAGGCTTCGCCTTCCACTTCCGTCCGGGCCTGAGCGAAAAAGACAAGTTCAAGCGTATCAACGAAGTGCTTGGGGTTGGCATGGAAAAGATCGAGCACACGACCACGCGCATGAACGTGGTGCCATCGCTGCGCATCAACCACAAGGATTGGGCCGACAAAACCGACCAGATGCTTGCTGGCGTGCGCGGCCTCTACATGACCGGCAACTACTATGGCGGCATGGCCATCGAGGACTGCGTCAGCCGTTCGCACGACGAGTTCAACCGTATGAACCGTTAACCCTGGCATGAACACGCTCGATTCGATCATCGGTTTGCTTCAGTCCCAGCTCGGGATATGGCTCGGCCCGCTCGTGTTCGTTTTTCTTGCGGTTGTGTTGTATCTCGGGGCCAACAGCTTTTTCAAGAGAAGCATTGCTTTTTTTCGCAAGCAGGGGCTGGTAGAGGCGCTTCCATTCGAGCGGTTGGTCTGGCCGTTCAGGCTGATTGTTGTGCTTGTCGGTCTGGCTCTTTTTCTCGACTACGTTTCATTGCCTGACGTTTCGCTTCGCCTGCTCAAGCATCTGTTCCTGATCCTGTCGATAGTCACGGCGGCATGGTTCATCATGCGGATGCTCGCCGTGCTCGAACAGTTCATCCTGTCCCATTACCAGTCACGGAGCGAGCAGAGTGAAATCGCGGCCAAAAAGGTTGCGACCAATGTGAGTCTGGCGCGCAAGATCCTCAACGCGCTCATCATCGTGCTTGCCGTCTCGGGCGTTTTGATGACCTTCGATACGGTTCGCCAGGTCGGCCTGAGCATTCTCGCCTCGGCGGGTATTGCGGGGGTGATCCTCGGTTTTGCCGCCCAGAAGAGCCTCGGCACCCTCATTGCCGGAATCCAGATTGCCATCTCCCAGCCCATCAGCATCGACGACGTCGTGATTGTCGAAGGGGAGTGGGGGCGCATCGAAGAGATTACGCTGACCTACGTCGTGGTGCTCATCTGGGATCAGCGGCGGATGATTGTGCCCATCACCTGGTTTCTCGACAAGCCCTTCCAAAACTGGACGCGAAGCTCAACCGAGCTGCTCGGCACGGTATTTGTTTACGTCGATTACGCCATTCCGGTCGAAACGATCCGCAAGAAGCTTGAGAGCATTCTCGCTTCCACGCCGCTCTGGGACAAGCGGGTCGTTCGGCTGCACGTCACCAAAGCTACCGACAAAACCGTCGAGCTTCGTGCCCTCATGAGCGCCGCCAACTCTTCCGACCTCTGGGAGCTTCGCTGCCAGGTGCGGGAACGCCTTATCGATTTCATCCGTATCAACTACCCCGGCGGCCTTCCCAAGGTGCGCATGGAGGTGGACGGCGGAGCGCCAGTCACCGTCGCCGTGCAGGAGTAGTTCTCCTATTTCCCTCATCCCCTTCATCGTTTCAGGAGCCTCCGGTAAAAAGTGTTATCTTGCGACGTAAATTTTTTTGTGTGGGCAGTCGTGGGCTTTCGGGTCTAAGGATTTGATGGTTGATGCGCGGATGTCCCGATTTTAATGACATAAGGAGAACGATTTATGGCACAGGTCAAACAGGGTGACAAAGTAAAGGTTCATTATACCGGAACCTACGATGACGGAACAGTGTTCGACAGCTCCGTCGAGCGCGATCCGCTGGAGGTGACCGTTGGCAGCGGCATGGTGATTCCGGGCTTCGACCGCGCAC
>DRSQ01000191.1 GCA_011372505.1 Chlorobaculum parvum
GGGCGAAGTAGTTCATGCTGACGTGGTGGCCTGTTTGGCGCTTGCCCTCGAAGTCGATCTCGTCGGCCAGAATCCGGCAAAAGGTGGTCTTGCCCGCGCCGTTCGAGCCGACGATGGCGATGCGGTCGCCGCGCATGATCTCCACATCGATGTCCTTCAGCACTTCTTTGGTCGTACCGTCTGGAAGCTTGAACGACTTCGAGATCCCCTCCAGCCGGAGCACTTCGCGGCCCGACGGTCTGGCTTTTGGGAAGGAGAACGAAATTTGCGACAGATCCTCCTCTGGCGTCTGTAGCTCCTCTTCGAGTTTCTGCATCTGGCGCAGGCGGCTTTGCGCCTGCCGCGCTTTGGTCGCCTTGTAGCGGAAGCGATCAACGAACGATTTCAGATCGGCCATCTTCTTCAGATCGTTCTTGTAGCGCGCCATCATGAGCTGGTAGCGCTCGGCCTTCTCCGTTTCGTAGAAGCTGTAGTTGCCTTTGTATTCGGTGATTTCGTTGAAGGCGATTTCGAGCGTTTTGGTGGTGAGCTTGTCGAGGAAGAAGCGGTCGTGCGAGACGATGAGGTAGCTGTGCTCGTAGTTGAGCAGGTACTGTTCGAGCCAGCGCAGCGAGTCGATATCGAGGTGATTGGTTGGCTCGTCGAGCAACAGCAGCGTCGGGTTCTGCAACAGCAGCCGCGCGATGAGCAGGCGCATCTGCCAGCCTCCGGAGAACTCCTTCACCTTTTTGTAGAAATCCGCGCCGCTAAAACCGAGGCCTGAGAGGATTTTCTCTGCGTCGGAATGCATCCGGTAGCCGCCGAGCCGCTCGAAGTCGTGCGAGGCGTCGCTGAACCGTTCGATCAGCTTGAGGTATTCGTCACTCTGGTGATCCTGGTCAGGCAGGGCAAGTTCGTGCTCCATGCGCGCAATCTTTTCAGAAAGTTCATGCAGTGCTTTGTTCGCTTCGAGGGCGTATTGCAGGGCGGTTTTTTCCAGATCCCCTTCGAACGAAATCTCCTGCGGCAGATAGCCGATGGTGGTGGTCGAGGACTTTATGATCTGTCCGTTGCTGATGGGTCCGTCTTCCTTGAGCTGGCCGGCCAGGAGGCGCAGCAGCGTGGACTTGCCGGTGCCGTTCAGGCCGACCAGCGAGGCGTGGTCTTTGTCGCCGATTCTGAATGAGGTGTCGTGAAGGAGTGCTTTGGTGCCTGCCGACAGGGAGAGATTTCGTGCTTCGAGCATGAGTTACGGTTTCTGGTTTGCAGTGAAGATACGATATTTCGGTAAAGCGCCATGCAAACTGTTCCCGTTGCGCTTGCAGATTGTCTTCTGCCGGGAAGCCTCCGCGTATCATCCCGATTTGCGCTCGGCGACACTCAAGCCGCAGAACGGGCTGGAGATTAAGTTGCCGGTGAGTGGACGGATCGACAAAATTCTGGTCAAGGAGGGTGATTTTGTCAAGAAGGGGGGGGATGCTTACACTGCTCGATGCGGCTGCGCAGAAAGGCAAGAGCGAGATTGGCCACCGGAACAAGGTTTATCACCAGATCGCGCTGGTTTCGCCGATTAATGGGCAGGTGATTGTCAGCAATCTCAATCCGGGTCAGACAATCACCACCAGTGAAGCCATGCTGGTGCTTTCGGATAGGCTGATCGTGGAGCTTTCGTCGCTGGTCAGGTATGCTTTGGGCTACGTGACTGGATCGGCGCAGATGGTCTATCTGAACAAGAACTGGAACAGTGCGGTCGAGGGCGTGGAGATTGAGTACGGCAAGATGCGTTCTGCCATTCCCACCATTGGCCGATGGTTTACTCTCGAGGATATCCGGTCGCGCCGCAAGGTGGCCATCATCGGTATCACGGTCGTTTCCGAGCTGTTCGGCAATGAAGAACCGGTCGGCAAAACCATCAAGATCAACCGCATCAACTTTTATGTGATCGGTATCCTCTGCTCCCCCAAGGTTTTGCCGGGCACCGTGATCAGGGCGATGCGGTGCTTGTGGCTGTCACCACTGCGATGCACCGGCCACTTGGTTTGATTGCGGCCATTTCGCTGGTGGTGGGTGGTGAAGACCTCGATCTTTTCCGTGGTGCTCGTCGCCGGATTTTCGGTGCTGATCGGCCTGTTGTGTTCGGTTTGTGCCCCGCACGGAAAGCCGCAGGTCTGAAGCCGGTCGAGGCGTTGCGCTACGAATGATGGTTCATCGAATGGCCGGAGCTGGTCAGCAATTTTTTTTGAAAAAAATCAAAAAAGCGCGCAAGGAAAATCGGGTATCATCGTCCTACTAATTGAAAGGCATGAGTTGAACTGACAAGATGATTGCGTCATTGATTGTGATGTTGTTGAGTACTGTGTTGATGTGTTGTTCTTTGTGTTGTGAGTGACAGCAATGTTCCGGGTCTTCTTCGCTGTGCAGTTAGGTTGTGTGCCGATGTGTGGTTGTGGTTATGGCAGATGATTGATGAGAAACGGAGAAGGACAGGTGCTTGCTGAAAAAAAACAGGGTGAGGGGTTGGTTGATCCTTTCGCCCTGTTTTTTTTGTGCTTGCCAGACAAATAAAAAGCCCGCTTCCACGTTGATTGTGAAAGCGGGTTTTTTGCGTTTTACGATTTCTGCCGTCGGAGGTCTCAGGCCGAGGCGAGTGCTTTCTGCACCTTTTCGGCGGCATCCCTCAAGCCGCTGGCGGCGATGAGGCTGAGGCTCGATTTGTCGAGCATCTTCTGGGCTTCCTGTGCGTTGGTGCCTTCGAGGCGCACGATGACCGGCACGCTCAGGCCGATGTTCTTGGCGGCTTCGATGACGCCTCCAGCCACGCGGTCGCAGCGGACGATACCGCCGAAGACATTGACCAGAATCGCCTTGACGTTCTTGTCGCCAAGGATGATCTTGAATCCTTCCTCAACCGTCTTGGGGCTCGCGCCGCCGCCTACGTCGAGGAAGTTGGCCGGTCTGCCGCCAGCAAGCTGGATGAGGTCCATTGTGCCCATCGCCAGGCCTGCGCCGTTGACCATGCAGCCGACGTTGCCGTCGAGGCGCACGTAGTTGAGATTCGATTTCGAGGCTTCGTATTCGAGCGGATCCTCTTCGGAAATGTCACGTAGTTCGTGGAAATCCTGATGACGGTACAGGGCGTTGTCGTCAAAATTGATCTTGGCGTCGAGAGCCAGCACGCGCCCCTCTTTGGTGACGACCAGCGGGTTGATTTCAGCCAGAGAGGCGTCGATAGAGGTGTAGGCTTTGTAGAGCGCGTCGATGAACTTGACGCCGTTGCGGAACTGATCGCCCTTGAGCCCGAGGAAGAAGGCTGCTTCGCGAGCCTGGAAGCCCTGCAAGCCGTATTTCGGATTGACCTGAATCTTGAGCAGTTTTTCGGGGGTCTCTTCGGCCACTTTCTCGATCTCCATGCCGCCTTCGGTCGAAACCATCAGTACGTTGCTTGAGGTCGAGCGGTCGAGGGTGATGCCGAGGTAGAACTCCTTGTCGATGTTCATGCCCTCTTCGATCAGCAGTCTCCGGACCTCCTTGCCTTCTGGGCCGGTTTGGTGGGTTACCAACGTGGCGCCGAGCATTTTCTGAGCAATTTCGTATACCTCTTCAGGAGATTTTGCCAGTTTGACGCCGCCGGCTTTGCCGCGCCCACCTGCGTGGATCTGCGCCTTGACGACCACCACGGGACTTGACTGCTCTTCGAAAAGCTCGACGGCGGCTTGTTTTGCTTCTTCAGCCGAAAATGCTACTATGCCCTTCGGAACGGCCACACCGAACTGTTTCAGGATGCCTTTGCCCTGATACTCATGAATATTCATCGCAGAGGTTCTATGGGTTATCGAATAACGCCCGCCGGTTGATACCGGGCTTAACGCGGAAAA
>DRSQ01000192.1 GCA_011372505.1 Chlorobaculum parvum
CCGATGTTGACATTGTCCACGAAGACATCGAGGGATGGCTCGTGGCTGCGGACGACGCGCACCGCATCATGGTGGCGCTTGATACGGAGATCACTGAGGAGCTGGAACTGATGGGTTTGGCCCGCGAGCTGGTGAGCAGGATTCAGACTGTTCGCAAGGAGAGCGGGCTCGAAATCACCGACCGGATCGTGCTGCATCTCAACGCATCAGGCAAACTTGCCGACGCCATCAAGAAACACGAGGCTTACATCATGGAAGAGACGCTGGCCGTCGAGCTGAATTGTCCATCTTCGAAGCCGGGCGTTGGTTACGCTATCAACGAGCTTGAGTGCGAGCTGGCGCTTGAAAAATCCGGTTTATGATGTTATAATTTATATCTCAGTTTTTTTACGGTTTACCGTTGGAACCTCTAACCCATGACCAGCATGTCGAAGAAAACCAGCACCGCCAAGGCAGGTGCCGCCGAGCCTTCGGAGCCGACGAGAGTGATTAGAACCTACCTGAACGACGAGGAACTCGAACACTTCAGGCAGATTCTGCTGAAACGGCGTGAAGAGGTTCTGCGCGACCTCGACATTCTCCGCTCCTCGTTGTCCGAGGAGAGCGTCGAGGACTCAATCAACTCGAACTACTCGATGCACATGGCCGATCACGGCACCGAAACCATGGACCGCGAGCAGCGCTTCATGTTCATTGCCCGTGACGAGAAATATCTGCACTACATCGATCAGGCGCTCGACCGCATTCGCAACAAGACCTACGGCATGTGCACCAAATCGGGCAAACCTATTCCCAAGAAGCGTCTTGAAGCCGTGCCGCACACCTCGGTCAGGATCGAGTTCAAGCAGGCCAAGAAATAACGTGGTAGGCTATCTTTCCGGAGCATCGACAAACGTATTCAAGGGCTGCCTCGGAAGGCGGCCCTTTGCGTTGTAGAGCGCCGAAGCAGAAGTGCCTGAAGCGGCAGACCGTTAATACTGTCAGATTGGAAATTGCCAGGGAAGTACAATATTTATCCCCTTGTTTATTATGAAAATTGCCATTGCCGGAACCGGTTACGTCGGTTTGTCCATCGCGTGCCTTTTGGCTCAGCATCATGAAATTGTGGCTCTCGACATCGTTCCCGAAAAGGTTGAGCTGATCAATGATCGCAAGTCACCGATTGTCGATGCCGAGATCGAAGATTTTCTCGCGAACAAAGAGCTGAACCTCAGGGCGACGCTGGACAAGAAAGATGCATATGCCGATTCGGACTTTGTGGTGATTGCCACGCCGACCGATTACGACCCAGAAACTAACTACTTCAACACCCGCTCGGTCGAATCGGTGATTCGTGATGTCATGGCGATCAATCCGAAGGCGGTGATGGTCATCAAGTCAACGATTCCTGTAGGCTATACGGCCAAGACCCGCAAAGAGATGGGGTGCGACAATCTGCTCTTTTCGCCGGAGTTCCTGCGCGAAGGCAAGGCCTTGCACGATAACCTCTATCCGTCGCGCATCATCGTCGGCGAGCGTTCGGAGCGGGCGGAAACGTTTGCCAATCTTCTGCGCGAAGGGGCGCTCAAGGAGGATATTCCGGTGTTGTTCACCGACAGCACGGAGGCCGAAGCGGTCAAGCTTTTCTCCAATACCTACCTGGCGATGCGCGTGGCCTACTTCAACGAGCTGGATACCTATGCCGCGACGCATGGTCTGGATACGCGCCACATCATCGAGGGCGTGGGGCTCGATCCGCGCATCGGAACGCACTACAACAATCCTTCGTTCGGCTATGGCGGTTACTGCCTTCCGAAAGATACCAAGCAGTTGTTGGCCAACTATCGGGATGTTCCGCAGAACCTGATTCACGCCATCGTCGAGTCCAATACCACGCGCAAGGATTTCATTTCCGACAGTATTATCCAGCGGAATCCGAAGGTGGTCGGTGTCTATCGCCTCATCATGAAGTCGGGTTCGGACAATTTCCGTGCGTCGAGCATTCAGGGCATCATGAAGCGCATCAAGGCCAAAGGCATCGAGGTGATCATTTACGAACCGGTGATGGAGGAAACCGAGTTTTATCACTCACGCGTGCTCAATGATCTGGAAGCGTTCAAGCAGGAGTCGGGTGTCATTATTGCCAATCGTATGACCTCCGATCTTGAAGATGTTACTGACAAGGTGTATACCCGCGATTTGTTCGGCCATGATTCCTGATTGCTTTCTGCGATCAGGATCGTCGTTCTGATCGACCGGTACATCTAAACGAAAAAGCAGCCCTGATTCATTTATGAGCATCAGGGCTGCTTTTTCGTTTCCTAAAGTGAGGAGCTTGTTTGGGCGTGTGGACGTGCGATCGGATTCAGTCGTTCTCTTCCTTGTCGGTCGTAGCGTCGGCAATCGGAATCGGGTAGTCTCCGCTAAAGCAGGCTGTGCAGTAGCTGCACTCTTCGCCTTCGAACTTCGGCACGCTGTTCAGGAGCCCCTGCATTGTCAGGTACCTGAGCGAATCCACGCCGATGTAGTCCCTGATTTTGTCAATATCCTCCAGCTCGTCGTCTTGATCGGAAAACATGTGGGTCAGCAATTGCCGCTTTGAAGGGAAGTCCATGCCGTAAAAGCAGGGGTTGGTGATCGGTGGCGAGCTGATTTGCAGATGTATTTCGGCGGGATCGGCCTCCCGCACCAGCTTGATGAGCATTTTGGCCGTCGTACCGCGTACGATCGAGTCATCGACGAGAATGATCGGGCGCCCATGCATGACGCCGCGTACGATGTTGTATTTCGAGCGCACCTTGATTTCACGACTCTGGATGCCTGGCTGGATGAAGGTGCGGCCTACGTAATGGTTGCGAATCAGGCCGTGCTCGAACCGTGCTGGCTTGCCAAGCCTGTTACTCTCCCTGACGAAGCCGAGTGCTGCCGTGTTCGAGGAGTCCGGCACGCTGACAACGGCCAGCTCTTTTTCGCTGGGGTCGTGTTTGATGGTCGATTCTCTGGCCAGATTCTTGCCAAGGTTTCGGCGTATCTTGTCCACCGAG
>DRSQ01000193.1 GCA_011372505.1 Chlorobaculum parvum
ATGCTCTTGCGGTTGGACGGCTTGGTGAAAGCCACTTCAAGGATGGCGGCAAACAGTTGCCAGTCGATATGCGCTTCAAGCTTGACAAGCGGATCCTTGAGTTTGGTAAGCCGTTCGAGCAGAAATTGTTCGTCAAACAGGCCAAGAGGGTTGATGTTTTTCATAGCAGTACAGTCGTGTTGATGGCTCCTGCGTCAAGATACGAATATTGCAGGTTTTAAACGCTGTTAAGCCGATATTTTTCAATATCTTATGTTATTGGCGACTTTTTAGAGATGCCCTTTAGTCAAACATTTATATCACATACCAAAAATCGACTATATAATTTCCTTATAAAACTCATACAAATCCCTTTCAAACAACCCAGCCAAAATCATTTTAACTGTGAAAAATGTACTATTTTCGTCAACACATACCTTTCGCCCCTGATCTATCTGGCGGAGAATTTCGCAGAGCGATGCGGCGGCGGTGAGCTTTTCTTCGTCGGTGGCGGCGTTGTAGAAGCGGATGAGATGACAAAGCGCAGAAGACAAGAAAAGACTGGATTGCCACGTCACTGCGCTCCTCGCAATGACAAACAACGACAGGACAATGCACCGTTGAGTTGACACTACTCCTCGCTTGCAAACGCCTCTTTAAAATTCTCGATGTACCACTCATCTTCTGAACAAACGCTAGCTCGATCAGCGGAGAGAGGAAGAATTGCAGGAATCCGGGGAAATCGACGTCAAGGGCGCCTTTGGTGTGGAGCTGAACTCTCGCACCTGTTCCGGCAGGCTTAAGCCGCCAGCTGCCTTCGACTCTGGCGTTGCCTTCGCCCTCGACAGGCATAAAAAATAATTCAGAGCATGAGCGGTAAGGGTAACTGCTATGACAACGCTGTCACAGAAATGCTTTTCAAGCCCCCGAAGACCGAGTAGGTTTATCGAACCAGCCTCTACGATCATAAAGAATCTTCAGCGGTTTTTTTTCGAGTACCTGTCACAGGCAGAATGTTTACGCAACTATCGTCAATCCGAAACTTCGGAATCTTGTGAGAGACTCACGATTTCCCTTGTAAACAAAAAATACGCACCGGAAGGCAATGAGCATAAACTTTTTGGGTTCAACCATAGTTTTACTTTTAATTATTTATAATGCCATAAGTTATCTGGTATCATCCGAACCTCTAGCCGATGCGGACGAACAAAAGCAACGATAAAGCTCCCAAACAACGCTCTGGTAACCGCTTCATGCCGCCGGATAAAAACTCCGGATCCGACGGCGGATTTCCGGGAGGAGAGGGCAAAGAAGGAGGATTTCCGAAGTTCATCCTGTTTCTGATGCTTGCGCTGTTGGGCATTTTTGTGTTCCAGCGCTTTTTCTCCCAAGATCTCGCTCCGGAAATCACCTACAACGAATATCGTACACTCGTGCAGCAGAAATCGTTGGCCGAGGCTACGGTCAAGACCGGTGCGGATCGCTCGGCCCTTTTGACGAGCAAGCTCAAGACCCAGCAAAACCTTCACCTGATTAACGGCAAAACCCTCGCCTCCGACCGCTTCATGGTGCGGATTCCCGAATTCGATCGCTCACAGGCTGACGAACTGACCGCCGACGGCGTTCAACTCAAGATCGTCCAAGCCACCGATGAGTTCTCCAATTTGCTGCTGCTCTTCTTACCTTGGGTGCTGTTCGGTGTGATCTATTTCGTGATTTTCAGACGCATGTCGATGCAGAACGGTGCGTCAAAAAATATCTTCAGCTTCGGCAAAAGCCGCGCCAAGCTGGTCAGCGAGTTTGACGTCAAGACCACCTTCAAGGATGTTGCCGGCGTGAACGAAGCGGTCGAAGAGCTGAATGAGACCGTTGAGTTTCTCATGAATCCCGAGAAGTTCGAAAAGATCGGTGGCAAGATTCCGAAAGGCGTGCTTCTGCTCGGCCCTCCCGGAACCGGCAAGACGCTGCTCGCCAAGGCGATAGCCGGTGAGGCGCAGGTGCCCTTCTTCTCGATCTCGGGCGCGGATTTTGTGGAGATGTTCGTCGGCGTCGGCGCGGCTCGTGTGCGCGATATGTTCGAGACCGCCAAGAAAAACTCACCATGCATCATCTTCATCGACGAGATCGACGCGGTCGGCCGAAGCCGCGGCGCAGGCCTCGGGGGCGGCCACGACGAACGCGAGCAGACGCTCAACCAGTTGCTGGTCGAAATGGACGGCTTCACCACCAAGGACAATGTGATCCTGATCGCCGCCACCAACCGGCCCGACGTGCTCGATACCGCGCTTTTGCGGCCCGGCAGGTTCGACCGCCAGATCACTATCGACAAGCCGGACATTCGTGGACGCGAGGCAATCCTGAAGATTCATACCAAAAACACGCCGCTCGACGGCTCAGTCGATCTTGAGACAATCGCCAAGAGTACACCAGGGTTCTCGGGAGCTGACCTGGCCAATCTGGTCAACGAGGCTGCGCTGCTTGCTTCGCGATACAACCAGACTGAAATCACTGCTGACAACTTCGAGGAAGCGCGCGACAAGGTGCTGATGGGGCCGGAACGCCGCAGCATGTTCATCTCCGAAGAGCAGAAAAAGCTTACCGCCTATCACGAAGCGGGCCATGTGATCGTCTCGAAATTCACGAGCGGTTCGGATCCGATCCACAAGGTGACCATCATTCCACGCGGCAGAACCCTCGGGCAGACTGCCTATCTGCCGCTCGAAGACCGATTCACGCAGAACAAGGAGTACCTCTTGGCCATGATCACCTACGCCCTCGGCGGGCGGGCGGCAGAAGACCTCGTGTTCGGCGAAATCAGCACCGGCGCAGCCAACGATATTGAAAAGGCTACCGAGATCGCCCGAAAGATGGTGCGCAACTGGGGAATGAGTGAAAAGCTCGGTCCGATCAATTATGGTGACGGCCACAAAGAGGTTTTCCTTGGCAAAGACTACTCCCACGTCCGGGAGTACAGCGAGCAGACCGCCCTCCAGATCGATGAAGAGGTGCGCCAAATCATAATCGGCTGCATGGACAATGCCGAAGAGATTCTGAGAAAGCACCGCCAGATTCTGAACAAAATGGCCGAGTTGCTGATAGAAAAGGAGTCGCTCGACGCTGCAGAAATCGACGCTATTATCGAAGCTGAAACACCGGCCTGAACGGCCAGACAATGACAGTTTCAACCATCAAGCCAGATCAACCATGCAACTGATCATGCTGTTCATCATAGGGCTTGCCGCCGGTTTGCTTTCGGGTATGTTCGGCGTGGGAGGTGGGGTAATCATCGTGCCGGCACTCGTATTCTTTTTCGGCATGAACCAGCAGACCGCCAACGGCACCTCGCTCATCGCGCTGCTCTTACCGGTTGGCTTGCTCGGCGTGCTTGAATATTACCGCTCGGGCAACATTGCGATGCAAAACATCTGGTTCGGGCTGACCATCGCGCTCGGTCTGTTTGTCGGGGCCTTTTTCGGCGCAACGCTGGCCATCGAGGTGTCCAGCGAGCTGCTCAGGCGGCTGTTCGCCGTGTTTCTGGTCTTCGTTGCTATTCGCCTTTGGATTTAACCATGCAGTACCTGCAAATCTATAACTCAAGTAAATACTACCATGGGACAGACAACCACCAAAGCAGACCTGGTGAACGTGATCGCCCAGCGAACAGGTCTGACAAAGCATGAAACGGAATCGGTCGTTGATTGCCTGTTTGAAAGCATCATCGACTCGCTCAAGTCTGGCAAAAGAATCGAAATCCGGGGCTTCGGATCGTTCAACATCCGATACAAAAATCTTCGGCAGGCCCGGAATCCCCGTACCGGCGAAAAGGTAACCGTTGGTCCGAAAAACGTTCCGACCTTCAAAATCTCCAAAGAGTTCAAACACGCCGTCAGCGAAAGCCTGAAGGCTGAGTAAAGGTTTTCTTGCTGCATCAGGTCAAAAGCGACGACAATCCGGTCATTCAGTTGAGTTACACGGAATGACTGGTCGGTGGAACAGCCAAAATCAGAGACAGCAAAGCTCAGGAAGAATACCGGTGCCGAGGAGCATTAGCGATAGAGATTAGCTCTCGACAAAGCGCAGGACACTTAATCGGGCAACCACGAACAAGGCTGAACGTAAGCGGTAAGATTCCTGCCCATGTGAAACTCGTACCAAAACGCTAAAGCAAGACAGGCAGCAGTGAGTCTGCCGCCTGTCTTGAAAAAACTGCCGATAAAACGATAATCATGTTCCACTTGAGCAGCTTGCCAATCGCCGCACTGCATCTTCATGGATACAGTTGATAGACGGGTACTATCAATCCCCTTCGAAGTCGGTTAAAGAGAAAATATTGTAACCTTTATCGCGAATTTTCTTTTCGCCGCCAACGTCCGGCAGATTAACGATGAAGGCCATGTCGGCAACCACGCCACCGAGCTTCTCGACCAGCGCTGCAGCAGCAAGAGCTGTCCCACCCGTTGCAAGAAGATCATCGACCAGAAGTACGCGCTGCCCTTTCACCAGTGAATCGGTATGCATTTCGATCTTGTCACTACCGTACTCAAGGTCATACTCAAGCTGCACGACGTCAGCCGGCAGCTTGCCCGGCTTCCGGACAGGAACAAACCCCTTGCCAAGAGTATAAGAAAGTGCGCCACCAAGAATGAAGCCCCTGGCCTCGATACCTACGATCACATCGAAATCGATACCGTTGGAAAGATAGTGCTGGGTCATGTTATCGATAACCAGACGAAAACCAACCGGATCCTTGATCAGGGTGGTAATGTCGCGGAACATGATTCCTTTCTTCGGATAATCGGGAACGGTACGAATCCTGGATTTGATGGACATAGTGATAGAGATTTGTCAAATTTGTTAAATACTGCCAAAATGAAGCATTCCCGGCGTTCAAGACCATCAAAACAGACCGCCAAGAAACGAAAAATTTAAAATACGAGTCTACCCTGTAAAAGCAAACCCTCACCTACGCCATCAATGAACACCTCATGCTCAACGCCTCTCATCGACACGCCGTGCGCAGAATCGTCTATCTTGACCTGTACCCTGAGGTAATTCTCGCTATAGCCACTCCAGAGTATCCTTCCTTCTCCATCGGGGATCCCCTCCTCAAACAGCACCCTGAGTTGACGACCGATGAACGAGCTGGCAAAGCGCCGTTCGAGCTGCTGGCCAAGTTGCGCAAGACGTTTTGCCCGACGTGAAGCCTCAGCGCTAACGACACGGCTAACCTTTTTCTCTGCAATCTCTCGGAAAAGCCTTGTCCCCGAACGTACCGAGCAGCTAAAAATATGCAGATAAGCAACAGGCAACGCTTCGATGAAACGATACATCGCCTCAAAATCATCTTCGCTCTCACCAGGATACCCGACCATCACATCCGCACCAATAACGCAGCCCCGGATCGAAGAGACAGCACGCAAAAGGCGCTCACGATAAAACGCCGTATCGTACTGCCGCCCCATCGCCTTGAGCACCTTGTTCGAACCACTCTGCAACGGCAGATGAAAATGGGGCATGATTTTGGTCGAACCGGCAACCAGCGCAATCAGCTCATCATCGAGGAACTGCGGCTCGATAGAACTGATGCGGATTCGGCTCACATCAAGCTCTTCCAGATGCCTGAGCAGATCGGTAAACCCATGCTGCCCGTCGTGATAATCGGCAATATTGATACCGGTCAGAACGATTTCTCGATAGCCCGCCTCGGCGATAGCAACAGCCCGCTCTATCACAGTAGCCAGCGGTACGGAGCGGGAACGCCCCCTGGCCAGAGGAATCGCACAATAAGCGCATCCAAAACTGCAACCATCCTGAATCTTCAGAAAAGCCCTGGTTCTGCCCTTATCCGGCTGGCTGATCAGCGAACTGGCCACATGAGCAACGGCTAAAGCCTCGACTGGCGCAACCCTAACCCGAACGTCGCACACCTGTTGATCTGGCTCTTCCGGATAATGCAAACGATCAAACTTTTCGGACATGCCCAACACCAGCGATACCCCATCGATTTGTGCAATTTGTTCCGGAGCAAGTTGCGCATAACATCCGGCCACTAGGACTTTGGCATTTGGATGCTTTTTGATTGCTTTCCGAATCTGTTGCCTTGATTTTCGCTCCGCCTCACCGGTAACAGCGCAGGTATGAATAAAAATGATATCAGCACCATCGTCGATGTCATGAAAAGCCCACCCCTCGGAAACCAGCATATCAACAATCGATGATGTTTCAGCATAATTCACCTTGCAGCCAAGAGTTACAGCCGCAACACTTTTCTGTTTCATAGGGATGGATTTACTCATCTATGCAATAGTATGTTTCAGGAGACAACATAAAAATAAAATTCAGGAACCAAACTTCAGGGTATATTGAAACTCATATTTTTGCAAAACAAAGCATCAGAAAAAACCGAAACAAAATACCGCAAAATTACATCATGGCTATAAGATGATTTCATGAGATAAATATTTCTTTTTTTCATTGCAATATTAAATACATTCACAGTATATTTGAATTGCATTCAGATAATACCAAAACATGATGACCCGAAAAAAGCAAACAGAAAACATTAGTACCATGAAAACAGAAGCACCAGACAAATTTGACCTTTACATTGCGAATGTCGATGAATTCAAGGCGCTGAACAGGGAAAAAAACGAACTCAAGGAAAAAATTACCGAGATGAGGCGTCAATTCGAGGAAACAATTCAGCCCGTCGAAGACGAACTGAATACAATCATCAAAAAACTCGAAAATAACCTTTCCAAAATAGAAGGTGCTGCCGCTCCGAAAACCGGCACAACCAAGTTCGGGCGCGGAAAACTCGGCATTGCAATCAAAAACCTCCTGCAGGCCAATCCGGACAAGGCATTCAAAACTCGTGAAATCGCTGCTGCATTGCAAACCAAAGGTACAGCAGTCAGCCTCTGGTTCAACAAGTATGGCAGCCAGGATCCCGAAATCGAGCGTGTTCCCGTAGGCGAAGGCGGCAAACGTTTCCTTTATCAGATCAAACGCTAATCCGTCCAGAGAACAGAACATCTCCTTATCGATTCATAAACAAGGCCGCCAAATAAAGAACCCCGCCGCAAGCAGCGGGGTATTGAAGATCTCTCCATGTCAGAACAGAGATAATTGATAATTACTGTATATTTTCTGATATTCACTCCCCTGCTCTTTCACATATTTGCTTATTACTTCCTCATTACCATGTTTGCTCACCGTGCTTGCATAATAGCCATCCGTCCACAGTTCACCACCCCAAAGTTGTTTTTTCACCTGCGGACAACGTCGAAACACTTCTCGCGCTGAAATACTCTTTATTATCGTCACAA
>DRSQ01000194.1 GCA_011372505.1 Chlorobaculum parvum
CTGTTTGATGTCGCCTGCAAAAAGCACGACATCGAGCATCGACTCATCAAGCCACGCCATCCGCAGACCAATGGCATGGTCGAACGATTCAATGGCCGGATCGAAGAGGTGCTGAAACAGACCAGATTTGCCGGCACCAAAGAACTTGAAACCACGATCAAGCACTATGAAAAGCTCTATAACTGTCGTATTCCACAGAAGATGATCGGCCATCGCACGCCACTGGACGCTTTACGCAAATGGCAAAAAGAGCGCCCGGAATTGTTTGTCAAAAAAGTTTATAATCTCGCAGGACCTGACACTTGAGATAGAATAATTCTTGGGAAAATACTCTCAAAAGCTTATACTTGCATTCCTTAGTAGCTGAGCTAAAAACACAGATTCCTGAAATTTTGATCAGTACTTACAAGAAAAAGCTACTAAGTGGTTTTGTCGTAAAATGGAGAGGTGCGAGAGTGGTTGAATCGGGCGGTCTCGAAAACCGTTGTGCGCGCAAGTGTACCGTGGGTTCGAATCCCACCCTCTCCGCTCTATGACAAAAAGCCCGCTTATAGCGGGTTTTTTAGTTTTCCAACTCAAATCCTTGAGTCTCTCTTTACTACGGAAGTTCCGCCATTGTTCTTCAACCCAGTATTTTGTAAAATCTCTGCTCTAACACCGTGTTCGACACGGGAATGCTTGAAAAAGCTACTGCATTGGGCAATAGAATCATAGATTTAACAAGCAGTTAACGAAAAAAAATATGGCCAAAGCAAAAAGGAACAAGGTCAAAGATATCACCCCTTCAGAAGCATTATCCATAATCAGAAAAGGGGCTTTGCTCGTCGATGTGAGAGAGAATCGCGAAATCGACAGAAAAGCGTTTAACGTCGAGGAGTTTATGTCGGTACCGATGAGTAAATTCCGGAGCCAGCTTCATGAAATACCTGCCAATCGTAAGGTCATTATCGCCTGCCATAGCGGCAGCCGTAGCGGTATAGCGTCCAGATTACTGGCTGAGGAGGGTCACAAAAAGGTGCACAATATGCAGAGCGGGCTCATCCGCTGGGAACGCGAAGGATTGCCGGTAAAGAAAAAGCCGTCGCAAAGCCCTCTGGCATGGCTTACAAAGATGTTTCGCTTTCCGTTGCAACGATTCACAAAGCCCTCAGAAAACATGACGAGCCTTATCTGCAAAAAAGCGCCATTATCGAAAAAAGACCCGTCGCTATAGCTGATCCGTTCCAGGCGATCAAGTTCAACTGGATGTCTGTAAAATTGTAAACGGCAAGTATCAGCGCACAGATATTGATGACTGCTCACGCTACCTGATCGTCTCGCTGTTCACAAGAAGAACAGCTACAACCTCTGTGATATTTCTGGAGCAAGTGCTTGAAGAGATGCCCTTTCCCATACAAAGAATTCAGACAGATCGAGGTCGGGAATTCTTTGCCGAAAAACTTCAACGGCAACTGATAGAATGGGGGCAAGAGCAGAATGACAAGCTCGATTTACGGATGCAAAAATTGAAACGATCTCTATGAATTACACAACTAATATTCTTCCCCGATTTTCGTACTTTCGAGCATAGGTCATTGTAGTAATTCGTTTTGCAGAGCATGAAAATAGGTATTTCCTGTCATCATACGTATGGCGGTAGCGGGGCGGTGGCTACTGAGCTTGGGAAGGCGCTGGCCATGAAAGGCCACACGGTGCACTTTTTCAGCCAGGCGGCTCCGTTCAGGCTCGGGCTTTATTCCAAGAACATCTTCTGCCACGAGGTGGAGGCGATGCACTATTCGCTGTTCGAGAGTCCTTTTTACTCGCTGGCGCTGGCCTCCAAAATCGCCGAGGTCGCTTACTACGAAGAGCTGGACGTGGTGCACGCCCATTACGCGATTCCCCATGCCATCAGCGCCGTGTTGGCTCGCCAGATGCTGGAGGAGCGGTGTCCGGAGTCGCAGTGCTTTCGGATCGCCACCACGCTGCACGGCACGGACATCACCATCGTCGGGGCCGACAAGAGCATGAAAGATGCGGTACGGCTGGCGATTAACAAGTCGGACGGCATCAGCGCCGTTTCGGGCTATCTGCGCGACGAGACCATCAAGATGTTCGACCCGCGCAAGCCCATCGAGGTGATTCACAACTTTATCGATACGGCGCTGTTCAAGCGCCTTGATGATAATCGCCCGAAGCAGATGCTCGGCCTGGACGGCGGCAAGGTGGTGATTCACATCTCGAATTTCCGTCCGGTCAAGCGCATTATGGATGTGCTGGCGGTGTTCGAGCGAGTCCAGCGCAGCATCGAATCGACGCTGCTGCTTGTGGGCGACGGGCCGGATCGCAGCGAGGCGGAGACCTGGGTGCGGCAGCGTGGCCTTGGTGGCAAGATGCGGTTCCTCGGCAAGCTCGACGACATCGTGCCGCTACTCTCCATCGCTGATCTGATGCTAATGCCGAGCAACGTCGAGTCGTTCGGACTTGCGGCGCTCGAAGCGATGGCGTGCGGGGTGCCGGTGGTGGTGACTGACGCGGGCGGATTTCCGGAATTCGTGCGGCAGGGGATCGACGGCTACCTGCACGACCACGGCGACATCGAAGGCATGAGTCGCAGCGCGATTTCAATCCTCAAAGACGATGCCGTCTGGCAGCGCTTTTCCGAAGCGGCCGTAAACCAGGCAGGGCGGTTCGAGACCGCCCTGAAGGTTCAAGAGTACGAAGCGTTTTATCGCAGGCTGATCGACGAAGCTCGCGAGCGCACAGCTCAGTAGCGCTTGGTCGAGAGTAGCACCGAGCGGTAGTTCTCCAGATCTTCGAGCACTGCGCCGGTGCCGCGTGCTACGGCGGTCAGCGGATCTTCGCTGATGTGCACCATCAGCTTGGTCTCTTCGTTGATTTTCTTGTCCAGCCCTTTAATCAGTGCGCCGCCGCCCGCCAGGAACAGGCCGCGGTCGAGGATGTCCGCCGACAGCTCCGGCTTGGTGACTTCGAGGCTCTTCTTGACTGAGGTTATGATTTGGCTGATCGGAGTCGCAATCGCTTCGCGGATGGTTGCGGAGTTGATTTCGCGCTCCTCCGGTAGGGCGGTGACTAGGTTGCGGCCACGCACCATCATGGTCAGCTCCTTGTCGAGCTTGTAGGCCGAGGCGATCCTGATCTTGACTTCCTCAGCCGTGCGTTCGCCGATGGCGAGGTTGTAGGCCTTGCGGAAGTGGCGGATGATGGCGTTGGTGATGTCCGTGCCTGCCACGCGCAGCGATTCGCCCGAAGCGATACCGCCGAGCGAGATGACCGCGATTTCGGTGGTGCCACCACCGATGTCAACGATCATGTTGCCCATCGGCTCCTTGACGTCAATACCAATGCCGATTGCGGCGGCCATCGGTTCAGCCACCAGATAGACCTCTTTCGCGCCGACGTGCTCTGCCGAGTCGCGCACAGCTCGTTTTTCCACCTCGGTGATACCTGAGGGAATGCCGATCACCATGCGGCGGATGCCGAGCGAGAACTGC
>DRSQ01000195.1 GCA_011372505.1 Chlorobaculum parvum
ACCGGAACCTCAGCGGTTGGGATGGCGTACAGGCCGTCTTCGGGCATGTGATAGACCTGATCGGCAAACTTTGGCCACTGGCCGGTTCCCCGGAGCGACTCCTTATTGACCATGAAGGGTGGGAAGACTTCCGTGTAGCCGTGGTTTGCGGAGTGGGTGTCGAGCATGAAGTTGATAAGCGCCCGTTCTAGCCTTGCGCCCTTGCCAGTGTAAACCGGGAAGCCTGCCCCGGTGATTTTAGCACCCCGCTCGAAATCAAACAGACCGAGACTTTTGCCGAGTTCCAGGTGGTCTTTGATCGGAAAGTCCAGATCGTGTTCAAACGAGATCGGGCCTTTGTAGAGCAAATTTTCTTCGGCAGAAGTGCCTTCCGGCACGCTTTCGTGCAGCTTGTTCGGCAGATTGAGCAGCAGCTCTTCTATTTCGTCTTCAAGCGTCGAGAGTCCAAGGTCGAGATCGCTGATCTGGTTCGAGACGGATTTCATCTGACTGATCAGCTTCTCGCCGGAACCCTGACCGGTGCGCTTGATGTTGGCGATTTCCTTTGAAACCCTATTACGCAAGGCTTTGAGGTCATCAGTGCGCTGTACCATCGCCTTGCGCTCGGCATCGCGTTCGAGCAGGCGGTCAACTTTGGGGAGGTCGTCGCTCTGCTGGCGTTGGCGTAGCATCTCTTTTACTTCTTCCGGATTTTGACGGATATAAGAAATATCGAGCATGGGTTTTCGGCAAATGGTGGTTAGGCTGACAGGATGGTTTTGACGATGTTTTGGACTTTTCCGCCATCGGCTTTGCCCTTGAGTGCTTTCATGGCTTGGCCCATCACTTTGCCCATGTCTTTCATCGATGTCGCGCCGGTCTTGATTACGATGTCGCGAATCACGGCTTCCACCTCTTCATCGGAGAGCTGCTGTGGCAGGTACTCTTCGAGCACCTTCAGTTCGGTCGCTTCGTTTTCTGCCAGATCGGGACGGTTGCCTGCCGTGAACTGCTCGATGGCGTCACGCCGCCTTTTGGCAAGTCCCATGATCACTTCGAGTTCCTGCTCCTCGCTGAGTTCACCTTTGCCGCCGACCCTGATCGAGACCTCTTTTTCCAGCAGCGCAGCGCGGATTGAGCGAATGGTGTTGAGGCGGGTTTTATCGCCGCTTTTGAGCGCCTCTTTCATTTCCTGATCGATTCGTTCCTTGAGACTCATGGTGAAGGTGTATTCTGTGGTGAATGCTTTGAAGAACCTGAAGATAAGAGGAATAATTGATAATTGACAATGGTCAATTGATAATGCAGGGGGCCTCGTCTGGCTTATCTGGTGCGTCTCTCTCGTCCACTGCTTTTTTCTCCTACAGATCTCCGCCGGTTGGTCGGAGCACGATCTCCTCGACGGTTGTTCTTGCCGGCTGGAAGTAGGCTTGCACGACTGGAATGGCAATGTCTTCAGGCCTCATCATTACCGCTTGCATCTCATCGCTTATTTCTCCCCACATCGGGGTCACGACGGCTCCAGGCATGACGTCGGTGATCCTCACGTTGCACTTTCTGGCATGCAGGCGCAGGGCTTC
>DRSQ01000196.1 GCA_011372505.1 Chlorobaculum parvum
CTGTTGTAAACGCGGTGCATCCCGAGCGTGCGGACGAAGTACCCTTCGAGCATCCAGAACGCTTCGGCAAGCAGCAGCGTGTCGGGCACCTCTTCAGCAACGCGGTCAACTACTTCGCGCCAGAACTCCTGCGGCATGGCGGCATGGAACTCGGCCATGCTCATCGACCATGCTCCGCGTGACGGAATTCCCGGCGCGTGGCCGTGCAGCGGGAACCACAAGCGCTGGATGTGCCGTTTGGCCAGCACCATCGCCGCGTCGAAGCGGATTACCGGAAACATGCGGGCAACGTGCAGAATCTGCTGGATCACTCCTTCGCGCACCTCCGGATCGAGGAAGTTGAGCTGCGCCGTGTCGTTCCACGGCATGGTGGTGCCGTCGTTGCCATGGTAGATGTAGCGCGTGTCGCCGGTCATGTGATCAACCCGCTTGAAGGTGACGGCAGCGTCGGAGCGGTTCCAGTAGCCATCCTCGATGTGGATGCCGTAGCGGCTGTCCTCACTGAGGTTCGGGCCGTTGTAGGTGTAGTTCGGATAGGGCGGCTGGCCGGACGAGAGAAACCAGTCGGGCCGGTTGCGCACCAGCTCCGAGTCGATGCCGGTGTGGTTCGGCACCATGTCGCTGGCGAGCCGGATGCCGCGCTGCATGGCGCGGTTGCGCAGATCGACGTAGCCGTCGTAGCCGCCAAGCTCGTGGGCGATGTCGTAACTTTCGAGCGCATAAGCCGAAGCCTTTGCTTCAGGATTGCCCTGCAACTGCTTGATCTTGCGCGATGCGTGGCTGCGCTCCCACAGGCCGATCAGCCACAGGGCGGTAAAGCCACGGTCGGCGAGCATGTCGAGTTCCTCGTCCGGAATGTCCTGAAGCCGCGCGATGTGGCGTCCGTACTGCCGCGAAAGCTGGTCGAGCCAGACATAGGTGCTCTTGGCGATCATCACCACTTCGGGCATCCACGACGAGTCGTGGGAGTAGCGGGCCGGGGCGTCGCCGAGGTCGTCGTAGGAGGGCGAATGCACCTCCTGCTCGCCGAACATGCCGCCCTGCGCGGCGTTCTCATGCGAGAGATTCTCGAAGAAGAGGTAGCGATCTTCATCCTCGATCAGCACGATCGCCTCGTCGAGCAGCTCCCACCAGGGCGAGTCCGAGAGCAAGTCCTGCCAGTTCAGTTTGATGAACCGGAGCTGGTCGAGCAGCGAATCGGGCGAGTGGCGGAACGGGCGCGTGAGCAGCTCCTCCAGATTGTCCTCCCGGTTGCCGACCGGTCCAGCGCTTTGCACGGCGTGCTGCATCGCTTTGACGAGTTGCGGATAGGCCTGGTCGCCTTGCAGCTCCTTGTCGGAGATCAGTCCCGCAAACTGTTTCAGCGCAGGGTTCCGGTTATTCATCCAGACCAGGTAGGCCTCTTCGAGCGCATCGGCGCGGTTGGCAGGGCTTTTCAGCCACGCTTCGGGAGCGGTTTTTGAGCGGTAGATTTCACCGGTCGGGAAGCGTTCGACGAACTTGCCGAGATACTCGACCGAGTTCCAGTTCGAGGCCTCGCTGTCGAGCACCGCCAGCGCCTTATTGTGCAGGCCCGAGACCTTGTCGATCACATGGTGTTGCAGCTCGTGCAGCAGCTTCATGCCGTGAAACTGCGCGGGCAGCAGCTTTTTTGTTTTCTCGCCTTCGAGCAGGCTGAGGCGCTGGTTGATTGCTTCGGTCTGCTTTTCAGATTGCTCCATCGCTTCGCGCCGGTCGCTGGGCAACCGAAGCAGATAGGGATCTTCGAGATGGTAGCGGTTTCTCGCTGCCTTGCTGATGTAAAAATGCTCTTTTGCGGAAGTATGTATATCGGTGCTCATATGTTTGCCCTGTCAAGCTCGGGATGTTTCAATGGTATTGGAGTAAGGTACGCAATTGCACGAATAATATATCGGGCTATCGGGCCTCTCTTGGTATTTGTTTAGAGGCTTGTTAACGTTGTTGTTTGGACAAAGCTTAGCGGTGTTCACTATAGAGCTCTTATGCCGATCTGTTGTCGAAAACGGATGCAAGCCAGTCATTTTCGTCCACTTTTGAGCAGCTTCTTTGAGAATTGCTGGCAGAGCAGAACGAAGTAATCAAAGCTTATTTTTTTGTATGTTTACCCTCTGAAGTGTAAAGCATGACTCTGGCGTATCCCCATTGATCACGCTCGGTGACAAATTCCTAGATTATTATGAAAGGAATCATTCTTGCAGGCGGGTCTGGAACCCGCCTCTATCCGGTGACCAGAGGTGTCTCGAAACAGCTCTTGCCGGTTTATGACAAGCCGATGATTTATTATCCGCTTTCCACGTTGATGCTTGCAGGGATCAGGGATATTCTGGTCATCACCACGCCTGAAGATCAACCTTCGTTTGTCAAACTTCTCGGTGACGGTAGCGACTGGGGAATCAACCTCTCGTACACGGTTCAGCCCTCGCCCGATGGCTTGGCTCAGGCATTCATTCTCGGTCGCGATTTTATCGGCGATGACGATGTATGTCTTGTGCTCGGTGACAACATCTTTTTCGGTTATGGCTTTAGCGGTATGCTCGAAGAGGCGGTTCGCAATGTCGAGAAGCGGAACAAGGCTGTGGTGTTCGGTTACTATGTAAGCGATCCGGAGCGGTATGGTGTTGTAGAGCTCGATGCAAGCGGTCAGGCGTTGTCAATCGTTGAAAAGCCGGAACGTCCGAAATCGAACTATGCGGTTGTTGGCCTCTATTTTTATCCGAATGATGTGGTTGATATTGCGGCGGGTGTCAAGCCTTCGGATAGAGGTGAGCTGGAGATTACCTCGGTGAATCAGGCCTATCTCGAACGCGGCGACCTGTTCTGTTCCGTTATGGGGCGTGGATTTGCATGGCTCGATACCGGTACGCACGACTCTTTCCAGGAGGCAGGAAATTTTATCGAAACCATTGAAAAGAGACAAGGGCTTAAAGTATCCTGTCCTGAGGAAATAGCTTGGCATGAGGGATGGATCAGCGATGCCAAGCTTGAAGAGTTGGCTCGTCCGTTGCTTAAAAATCAGTATGGGCAGTATCTCTGGAAACTTCTGCAGCAGAAGGGCTGATACTTCGCATCATTTACAGGCTGTTCTGAAGCCAGAGCGCTTGAATTTCTTGTTGGGCCTTTATTACAGTAGGATTCGTTTGTATGCATATCATTGAAACATCACTGCCAGGAGTTCTGCTTTTTGAGCCCAAAGTGTTTGAGGATGATCGCGGTTGGTTTTTCGAGTCTTTCCGACAGGATGTATTCGAGCAACATGCCGGGCCTTACCGGTTCGTACAGGACAATGAATCTTTTTCCCGCTACGGCGTGGTAAGGGGATTGCACTACCAGAAGCCGCCCCACACCCAAGGCAAGCTTGTCAGGGTTATCCGGGGTGAAGTGCTCGATGTAGCGGTCGATGTCCGGAACGGATCGCCGAACTTTGGCAAGCATACCGCTCAGCTACTCAGCGAGAACAATCGTCGCATGATGTGGCTTCCGCCGGGTTTTGCGCATGGCTTTGTCGTGCTGAGCGCGTCGGCAGTGTTCAGCTACAAGTGTACCAATTATTATGCTCCGACTCATGATGCTGGTGTCCGCTGGAATGACCCAGCCATCGGCATCGACTGGCAATTGCCAGACTGCGAAGTCAGCCTTTCAAGCAAGGATCAACGCCAACCGATGCTGCATGAGATCGAGCCTGTCGAGCTGACGGCGTAGTCTGTTTTTTTGTGAACGTATCGATGAATTCTGAATGAATCTTCTAGTTACCGGAAGCCGTGGTCAGCTCGGCTCGGAACTGCAAGCATTGCAGAGTACCGCGAATGGCTACACTTGGCATTTCTGCGACCTTCCCGAACTCGACATCGCCGATGCCGGCAAGGTCGAGGTTTTCTGCCGTGACCACGAGATCGGCGCGATCATCAACTGCGCGGCCTGGACGGTGGTGGACAAGGCCGAGAGCGAGCCCGATGCGGCGTTTCGGGTCAACCGCGACGGCGCGGCTTCACTTGCGGCGGCGGCAAATGCAACGGGTGCGCTGCTGTTGCATGTCTCGACCGACTATGTCTTCAACGGATCCAATTATCGCCCCTATCGCGAGGATGACCCAGTCGCGCCATGCGGTGTGTACGGGCGCTCCAAGCTGGAGGGGGAAGAGGCGATTCGGACGAGCGGATGCTCCCATGTGATTATCCGAACCTCGTGGCTCTACTCGGCTCAAGGGCGGAACTTCGTGAAAACGATGCTTCGTCTCGGCCGCGAGCGGGAACAGATCGGCGTGGTATTCGATCAGGTCGGCACCCCGACCTGGGCGGCGGATCTGGCTGGGGCGATCGTTTCGATGCTAGACAAGCTCGACCCGGCCAGCCAGTATGCCGAAACGTTTCATTACTCGAACGAGGGCGTCTGTTCCTGGTACGATTTTGCCAAAGCGATTATGGACGCCGAAGGGCTTCGGTGCAAGGTTGCGCCCATCGAGAGCTGGGAATTTCCTACGCCAGCCGCAAGGCCTCATTTCAGTGTGCTCAACAAGAGAAAAATCCGGGAGTTCCTCGACATCGAAATTCCGCACTGGTATGACAGTTTGTTGCAGATGCTCGAAGAGTTGCGGGCGAGCGGTGGTTAGGCTTCAGTGAATAGGACTTATAGGCTGGGAAGATGAAAGACCGCACTTTGGTTTTCATTGTCCATTATCAATGATTCAATTGTCAATTATTTCGATGCATATTCTTATCACGGGCGGGGCGGGGTTTATCGGGTCTCATGTGGTCAGGCATTTTCTGACGCGCTATTCCGACTACACGATCACCAATCTTGACAAGCTGACCTACGCCGGAAATCTGGCTAATCTGCGCGATGTCGAGTCGAATCCGAACTACCGGTTCGTGAAGGGCGACATTGCCGA
>DRSQ01000197.1 GCA_011372505.1 Chlorobaculum parvum
ACGTTCGGCGCGTATTTCAGTCGGCTCGTGCCTGCAAGGTCAGCACCGGCGTAGGTGCAGTAGGTGCAGACAAAAGCCACGATTTTCGGTTCGAATGATTCGCTCATCGGCTGATTCAGTCGCTTGGTTTAATTCAGTGTTACAGGGCCATCACTTCGGCAAAGATCTGCTTTTCGGTGAACCCGGCCAGATCGATGCTGTTGGAGCGGCAGAAGGTCACGCAGGTTCCGCAACCCTGGCAGAGTCCAGGATTGACGTCGGCCACCTGTTTGATGAGGTTGCCGTTGCGGTCGTTGATGTCTCGTACGTCGATGGCGTTGTACGGACATGCCATCTGGCAGCCGAAGCAGCCGGCGCAGGTCGCGTCGCTGATCGATGCCACCACCGGCTCGCGTTCGAGTAGCTCGCGGCTGAACAGGCCGATCACCTTGGCCGCGGCGGCGGATGCCTGGGCGACTGAGTCCGGAATGTCCTTCGGCGACTGGCACGCACCGGCAAGGTAGATGCCTGCCGTGGCGGTTTCGACCGGGCGCAGCTTGAGGTGCGCTTCGTTGTAGAAGCCGTACTCGTCATAGCCGATGCCGATCTTCTTGGCAGTCTCCTTGGCGTCGGGCTGCGGCACGATTGCCGTGGCGAGTACCACCATATCGGCGGCCACTTCGACCGGTTTGCCGAGCAGCGAATCGACGCCGCGCACCATCAGCTTGCCGTTCTCTTCGTAAATCTTGCTGACACGGCCACGCAGGTATTCGGCTCCATCCTCCTCGATGGCGCGTCGCGTGAACTCGTCGTACCCCTTGCCCGCGGCACGGATGTCCATATAGAAAATCTGGCTGTTGCCATCGTGATTTTTGTGCGCGTAGAGCATGGCGTGCTTGGCCGTGTACATGCAGCAGATTTTGGAGCAGTACTTGACCCCTTTCGACGGGTCACGCGAGCCTGCGCACTGGATGAAGACGATGGTGTCTGGAATTTCACCGTCCGATGGGCGCCTGATGACGCCGCCGGTCGGGCCGCTGGCCGACGCGAGACGCTCGAAGCTCAGGCCGGTGATCACATCCTTGTACTTGCCGAGGCCGTACTCGCCGTAGATCGAGGTGTCCTGAATCTGGAAGCCGGTGGCAACCACGATGGCGCCGATCTCGATCTCCTCGAAGGTGTCCTGCATCTCGAAATCAATGCAGTTTTCGATCTGGCAGGTCTTTTCGCAGATCTTGCAGCGTCCGTTCTTGAAATAGGTGCAGCGATCCTTGTCGATGACCGGTACGTTTGGCACTGCCTGGGCGAAAGGCGTGTAGATCGCCGTGCGCTTGCCGAGGCCGCACTCGAATTCGCTCGGGATTTTTTTGACCGGGCACTTCTGGATGCAGTCGCCGCAGCCGGTGCACTTGTCCATATCGACGTAGCGCGCCTTCTTGCGGACTTTGACCTTGAAGTTGCCGATGTAGCCGTCAACCGACTCGACTTCGGAGTAGGTCATCACCCTGATGTTGGGGTGTTGGATCGCCTCCACCATGCGTGGTGTCAGGATACACTGTGAGCAGTCGAGCGTCGGGAAGGTTTCGGAGAGCTGCGACATGTGACCGCCGATGGATGGTTCGCGCTCTACGAGCACCACCTCACGTCCGGCTCCGGCGATGTCGAGCGCCGCCTGGATGCCTGCGATGCCGCCGCCGATGACCATAGCGCGACGGGTGATCGGCACTTCGATCGGTTTCAGGTTGTTGTTGCGCTTGACCTTCTCGACCAGCGAGCGGGTGATCTCGATCGCCTTGTCGGTGGCCTCCTCCTTGTCGGAGTGCACCCAGGAGCAGTGCTCGCGGATGTTGGCCATCTCAAGCATGTACGGGTTGAGGCCCGCTTCGGCGCACGCCTTGCGGAAGGTGGTTTCGTGCATCCTCGGGGAGCAGGCCGACACCACCACGCCGGTCAGGTTGTTCTCCCTGATTGCGCGCTTGACGGTTTCCTGTCCAGGGTCGGAGCAGAAGTATTTATATTCGGTGGCAACGGCGACACCGGGATGCCCAGATATTTCCTTGACCAGCCTTTCCGTATCGACGACCGAAGCGATGTTTTCACCGCAGTGACAGACGAAGACTCCTATTTTTGCCATCCTGAAGTCCTGAGTTTTAGGTTTCCGGAAGCGCGGCTATCAGGTGCCACACTTCCGCCAGACTATGGGGACAACCAGTCCCTTGTACCGCTGAATCCAGCGGAGCATTTCAAGAGTTGCGCGTTGAGTTCCGACTCACGCCCGTTACCCGATCTTAAAAACTCTTGTCTTCGTTTTCTTGAACGAAAAGAGCTACAGATGGATGCAGGCGTCCGGTTGATCAGCCGCCGAACGATTCGGCGATAACCTTTAATGTACGATCAATTGCTCTCTTTTCATACGTCCGGAGCAGATTAAAGGTTTCTGACCATGTCGGTTGCTTCGACGAAGTGAATGTTGAGTGCGACCTCTTCGGGACTCGCGCCACATGCCAGTGCAACAAGATCGGAGATGTAGTAAACCGGCATTTCACCGACGTCGTTATAGCGCTTGCGCATACTCTCCTGACGCATGTCGAGGTTGGCATGGCAGAGCGGACAAGCAACCACATAGGCTTTTGCGCCGCTGTTCGAGGCGTTGCGGGCGATCTTGTGCGTCAGATCTTCGATCATCTCCTGCTGGGCCATGGTCAGACCTGCGCCGCAGCATTCGACCTTGTAACCCCACTCGACCGGCTTGGCGCCGAGCGCCCGGACGACATCCTCCATCTTGGTCGGGTTTTCCGGATCGTCGTAGCCCATTGCATCGAAGGGACGAACCAGCAGGCAGCCGTAGTAGCAGGCCAGCGGCAGATCTTTCAACGGGTGGGTAACGCGTTTTTTGATCTCTTCGGGATCGAGGCCTTCGAGCAGTTGCATGACACCGATAAACTGCGCCTTGCCCTCGGTGTCGTAACCCATGACACTCTTCAGCTCCTCGCGAAGCTCTTCGGACTCCTTCAGCGCCTTGCGAGCAGTCACCTGACGGTTGAGGCAGGCGGCGCACGGGGTCAGCACGTAGTCGAGTCCCTGCTTGTCGGCCAGCGCCTGGTTCCTTGCGGGAAGGAGCTGCGAGAGCTTGTGGTTGGTGGCGTGAGCCGAGCTGGCGCCGCAGCAGTTCCAGTCTTCGATCTCATGCAGCTTGATGCCGAGGTGTTCGCACATCCGGCGGATCGAGATGTCGTAATCCTTGGCCGTGCCCGAGAGCGAGCAGCCGGGGTAGTAGCCGACGGTCATGCCGGGCGTGACCTTGATCGGCTTGTCGGGAGTGAAGGTGCGCTTGACCGGTTTGCGTTTTGCGGCGGGAGTGTGGCTCTCCTTTTCGGAAAGCTGGAAAATCTTTTCTATCTGCCCCTTTTCGCTGACCTCCTCCTTGGCGGTGAAGGCCGCGACCGGGTTGATCTTTCCCTGTTTCATCATCTTGAGGCCCGCGCCGACATCCTGCGTCAGGGTACGGGTGCGCAGCTTGTAGCTGTTGACCAGCGCCAGCTCCTGCAAACGGCCGCTCTTGCGAACCGTTTTGAGGAACGAGGTGTGGAAGGCCGTGACCAGCTTTTTTGATCGGTCAGTCGAGACGATGCCGCTCTTGAGGGCCATCTCACGCAGGGCGTCCATTGTACCGGCGATCTCCATGTTCTGCGGGCAGCGCGACGTGCAGGTCATGCAGCCGATGCAGTACCATAATGCGTCACTTTTCATCGCCTCTTCGATGTAACCGGCCTGGACGAGGCGCATGATTCGGGCTGGGGGATTGTCCATGAATCCACCGGCGGGACATCCGGCGGTACATTTGCCGCACTGGTAGCAGCAGGCGTAGTTGTTGCCTGTTGCGTTTTCAAGTTGCTGCTTCAATGAATCTGTACGAATAGTATGCTCCATCGATTGATGACTGCCTGATTTATGGGTATCCCGGAAACGGTTGTGCGTTTTTGATAGTCTGATAGCCTCATGGGCGTTTCGATACTCTACCGGTTACGTCACTGTTTCCGAGTTGCCTTTTTTTGGATGAATGCGTGTGGGCTCAACAAGGGCATGAACCTTAATTTTAACAAAAAATACACTAATGTCCAATTAAGGGGGGGTAATTTCTTGAAATTCTATTGCCCCCTCTTCTTCCCCCGGTTTGATTTCTCTAATCCTGATAACGGGGTTTATGCTCAAAGAGTTCGGGCTCAAGAGTTGCGTTGTGGATCTTGCTGCTAGCTTCATTATCGGGGACGTTTTGACCGGCATTGTCCAGTTGCTGGCTGTCGATGTGCTCTTGCTTTTTGTGAGTGCTCTTTTGAGATTTCATCACAATTCGCACGTTCCCCTATGGAGATCAAGCGCTTTTTGTTTATGATTATCAAAGCTTCTGTTTCAACGATTTTCCGCAAACAATTCCCATGTTCGACGAGATTGAATTCGACAAGATCAAGCGATTGCCGAAATATGTTTTTGCTGCCGTCAATGAGCTGAAAATGGCGGAACGACGTGCCGGAGAGGATGTGATCGATTTTTCGATGGGTAATCCTGACGGTCCGACGCCACAGCATATTATCGACAAGCTGGTAGAGAGTGTCAACAAGCCCAAAACCCACGGTTATTCGGTTTCGAAGGGCATCTATAAGCTGCGTGGGGCGGTCGGTTCTTGGTATCGAAGAAAATATGATGTCGATCTTGACCTCGATCGCGAGGTGGTGGTGACGATGGGCTCGAAAGAGGGGTATGTGCACCTGGTACAGGCCATCACCAATCCTGGCGATTTGGCTATTGTTCCGGACCCGTGCTACCCGATTCACTCACAGGCGTTCATCCTCGCCGGCGGGAACGTGCATCGCATGAAGCTGGAGATGAACGACGACTATACGCTCGACGAGGAGGCATTTTTTCACAACATCGAGACCGTATTCCGGGAATCGTCACCCAAGCCGAAATATCTGGTAGTCAACTTCCCGAACAACCCTACCACCGCTACGATCGAACTGCCCTTCTACGAGCGGCTGGTCGAGCTTGCGCGGAAAGAGCGTTTTTACATCATCAGCGACATCGCGTATGCCGAAATTACCTACGACGGTTACGTGACTCCTTCGATTCTCCAGGTGGCGGGGGCCAAGGATGTGGCTGTCGAGAGCTACACGCTCTCCAAGACCTACAACATGGCCGGATGGCGCATGGGCTTCATGGTGGGTAACGCGAAGTTGATCGGTGCGCTTGAGAAGATCAAGAGCTGGCTTGATTATGGCACCTTCACGCCGATCCAGGTTGCCTCGACCATTGCGCTCACCGGTGACCAGAGCTGCATCGATGATATTCGGGAGAACTATCGCAAGCGGCGAGATGTGCTCATTTCAAGCTTTGCCAACGCTGGTTGGGATATCGTGACGCCGAAGGCCTCGATGTTCGTGTGGGCCAGAATTCCCGAGTCAATGCGTCATTTAGGCAGTCTTGAGTTCAGCAAAAAACTGCTTATGGAAGGCAAGGTGGCCGTGAGCCCCGGTATCGGTTTCGGCGCGTACGGTGATGAATACGTTCGTGTAGCCATGATCGAGAACGAGGAGCGCATACGTCAGGCAGCAAGGAATATTAAACGCTTTTTGAAGAGTAATGCCGGGCAGTGACGTGGGGGATGACAAGTGACGAGAGATAAAAGGGGGGCTGGAAACAGCACCCCTTTTTTGCGCTTCAGCCGGGATTACTCTTCGCTCTCGAACAACTCCAGAATGGCTTGAGGAATGGCTTCGAGGACGTCCATCGAAGAGACGAGGCTTGAGACCTTAGAGGCGAGGTCTCCTGCGCGTCCGTGAAGCCAGGCAGCAGCGGCAGCGGCTTCGTGTGTCTCAAGCCCTTTGGCGGCCAGCGCACCGATCATGCCCGAGAGCACGTCACCTGTTCCTGCCGAGGCCAGCGCTTCGGTGCCGCTGTCCGAAATGAGTACCATGCCCGAGGGCGAGGCGATGAAGGTGGGGGAGCCTTTGAGTAGCAGGTTGGCGTTCCAGGTCGAGGCGATGTTTCGCGCCGTTTCGATCGGGGCGCTCAGGATTTCATCGACCTCCAGTCCGGACAGGCGGCTGCACTCGCCGGCATGAGGTGTCAACACCGCATCTTCGAGGCTTGTGATGCGCTCCATCAGGTTTCGCTCGGCGAGAGCAAACAGCGCGTCTGCATCGAGCACCAGTTTCTTTTCCGTGATTTCAGGGGTACACAACAGGGCTTCGATCAGCTCCAGCGACTCTTCGCTACGCCCGATGCCACAGCCGATAACGATTGCGTCGGCCCATCTGGCTTTTTCGATGATCGAGACCATGTCGCGGTCGATCACTACAACTTCAGGTGCGAAGCTGTGCATCACCGAGGCGTGGCCATCAGGCAGGGAACAGCAGACGTAGCCGGCGCCTGTTTTTATGGCTGCACGCGCGGAGAGCAGCGCTGCTCCGAGCATCGAGCCTCCTCCATCTGCCGAACCGGTGATGAGCAGCACCTTGCCGTTCAGGTGCTTGGCGCTGGCGGGATCGCGCAGCAGGTAGCTTTCGGCGGCAAATGCTTCATCGACCAGCAGGCACGAGGTCGGTTCGACGAGAAACTCGGGGATGGAGATTTCAGCAGTCTGAATTTCTCCGGATACGGAGGGACCTTCGTTCTGGAAAAAGCCGGTTTTGAGGAAAGCCATTGTGACCGTCATATCGGCTTTAGCGCATGGATCGGCACAGAGTCCAGAGGTTGCGTCCAGTCCTGATGGAAGGTCGATGGCGACTGTGACAGCCTCGGAGTGTTCGTTGATGAAATTGACCAGCTCGACAGCAGATTTGGCCGGATCGTGAAGCTGCGGGTTTTCGGAATCGATCTTCAGGCCAGTGCCAAGCAGGGCATCGACCACCATCTGGTAGTCGGTTGCCCCAACGGGCGTTCGTGCCTCGTCCAGTCCCGTGAAGATGCGCAGTCGTTCGTTGTAACGGCGATAAGCCTTGAGAATGTGCAGGCCTTCGAGATTCACCCCGGCCAGCTCTTCCTCGGCCCACGTCAGCAGCACATCGACCTGTGCGCCTTTGTTCAGTAGATGGCGTGCAGCTACGAAACCATCTCCACCGTTGTTTCCTTTGCCGCACACCACGAGCACTGAAACGCCGTCGAGGTTAGCACCGGTGTCGAAACGTTCGGCGATCATCCGGGCTGTCTCCCGCCCGGCAAGCTCCATCAGGCGAGTCTCGCCCGTACGCAGCTCCTCGATAGCCGCCCGGTCGGCCAGGCTCATCTCTTTGGCAGTCAGTACCGGATTCATCGTTCGTTCTTTTTTCGTGCTTGATTTACAGCTCTTCCAGATGCAGTGAGGACTCCAGCGCATGTTTGTAGGCGTGTACCAGCTCGTCGAGCGAGAACTCCGCTGCCTTATGGCCGTTAATCGCGATGCTTGCGCCCTCCGGTACCACCTTGCCGATGATGCGCACCGGCACATTCAGGCGTTCTGCCTCTTCAATGACAGCTCCGGCGTTATCGGGATTGATCGAAATCACCACGCGCCCCTGGGCTTCGGAGAAAAACTGTTTCTGGATAGCCGCGCTCTCCTTGCAGGAGCATTCGAGATCGACCGTGAAGCCAAGCATCGTGTCGCGGTTCATGATCGATTGTTCGATGAGCGTTACCGCGATGCCGCCGTCCGAGACGTCGTGTGCCGAGCGGACGAGCTTTTTCGAAGCAAGGGTGACAAGCAGGTCCTGAAGGTTCTTTTCGTGCTCCAGATCAACCGCCGGGGATTCAGTTCCGGGAGTGCCGTACTGCATCACCAGATACTCCGAGCCGTCGGGCGCAAGCTCAGGATCGCCGAGCAGCACGATAGCGTCGCCCTCTTCCTGGAAGGTCGAAACCACCAGATTGTCGATGTCGTCGAGCAGGCCCACCATGCCGATGGTCGGGGTGGGGTAGATGGCCGTGCGGCCCCCGCCGAGCGAGGTTTCGTTGTAGAAGCTGACGTTGCCGCCAGTCACCGGAGTATCGAACATGCGGCAAGCGTCGCCCATGCCTTCGACTGCGGTCTTGAACTGGAAGTAAACCTCCGGCTTGTAAGGATTGCCGAAGTTCAGGCAGTTGGTGACGGCGAGTGGCCTCGCGCCTGTGCAGGCGATGTTGCGTGCGCACTCGGCGACAGCAATCGCGCCGCCCGCTTTCGGGTTGAGATAGACGTAGCGGGAGTTGCAGTCGGTCTTCATCGCAAGCCCTTTTTTGGTGCCCTTGATGCGGATGACCGCCGCGTCGGTCTGGCCAACCGGGGTGACCGTGTTGGTCTGCACCATCGAGTCATACTGGTCGTACACCCATGCCTTGCTTGCGATGTTCGGGCGCGACAGCAGTTGCAGCGTGAGCGCTTTCAGATCGAGCGACTCGTCCGGCGCGAGTGCAGCGGCTTTCGTGTCGGGCTTCTTCTCGACAGCCTCGCGAATATAGACCGGAGCGTCGCCGCCGAGCACGAGCGACATGGCCGGAATTTCAGCCACCACCTTGCCGTGCTGACGCACGCGGAGCAGGTTGTCGTCAGTTACCTGTCCGATGACCTCTGCGTTGACATCCCATTTTTTATAGACGTCGATGATCTCCTGTTCGCGGCCCTTTTTAGCCACGATGAGCATCCGCTCCTGCGATTCGGAGAGCATCAGCTCGTAGGCGCTCATGCCCTCTTCGCGGGCGGGCACCAGGTCGAGATCGATGTCGATGCCGCCGCTGCCGTGCTTCTCGATGCCGCGCGCGCTCATCTCGGAGGTGGAGCTGGTCAGGCCCGCCGCCCCCATGTCCTGCAAGCCGGAGACTGCGCCGGTGGCGATGGCTTCGAGCGTCGCTTCGAGCAGCAGCTTTTCGGCGAACGGATCGCCCACCTGCACGCTCGGGCGCTTGTCCTCGGAGGCTTCGCTGATCTCTTCCGAGGCGAATGTCGCGCCGTGGATGCCGTCGCGCCCGGTCGAGGAGCCGACGATCAGCACCGGATTGCCCTTGCCCTCGGCGGTGGCGCTGACGGTTTTGTGGTGCTCCACCAGCCCGACCGACATGGCGTTGACCAGCGGGTTGCCCGTGTAGCAATCCTCGAAGTAGATTTCGCCCGCTACGGTCGGCACACCGAACGAGTTGCCATAGTCGCCGATGCCACGCACCACACCGTCAACGAGGTAGCGCACACGCGGGTCGCGCGGTGAACCGAAGCGCAGCGAGTCGAGCGAGGCGACCGGACGCGCGCCCATGGTGAAGATGTCGCGATGGATGCCGCCGACGCCGGTCGCCGCTCCCTGGTAGGGTTCGACCGCCGAAGGGTGGTTGTGCGACTCGATTTTGAAGGCTACGGCGAGGTTGTCGCCGATGTCCACCAGGCCGGCGTTCTCCTCGCCCGCCTGCGTCAGCAGCGCAGCGCCGTCGCGCGGCAACGTCTTGAGCACGGCGATGGAGTTCTTGTAGCTGCAATGCTCGGACCACATGACCGAGTAGATGCCAAGCTCGGTGAAGCTGGGCGTGCGGCCCAGTACATCACATATTTTGGCGTATTCCTCTTCGTTCAGGCCATGTTCCTGGGCCAGTTGCAGGTTGACTTCGGGTTCGATGCTCATTGTTCGGTGGGAATTTTTACAATGTCTAACAGGTCATATAGAATGTACTGTACTGTAGAATAGGATAAAAGATGAAAGGGCGGGCGCAAGACCCGCCCCTACAAATTATTCATTATCCATTGTCAACATTATCAATTACTCGTTTGCCCCGCAGCAGTTTTTGTATTTCTTGCCGCTGCCGCATGGACAGGGATCGTTTCGGCCTGGTTTCTCTGCGGCGCGGATCGGTTGCTGCACGACGATTTCATCACCGGGCATCGACATGGTTGCATCGACGCTGGCGTTGGGTGAAACCTCATAAGCGCTTTCGGCTTCTTCATGCTGCGCGACGAGCCGCTCCTGGTTGACGGCCTGCTGGCGCTGGCGTGCTTCGATTGCCTCCGACTCTTCCGGCGAGACCGGGAAGAGCTTGAATGCCAGCGACAGGGTTTCGTGCTCGATCTCCTGCAGCAAGTCGACGAACAGTTTGTAGGCCTCCTGCTTGTACTCAAGCAGCGGATCCTTCTGGCCGTAGGCGCGCAGGTTGATGCCCTCGCGCAATCCATCGATTTCGCGCAAGTGCTCGCGCCACTTCTGGTCGATGACCGACAGCACGGCATATTTTTCAATCTGGCGCATGATGTCGTCTGCCAAATCGGACTCCTTGCGATGATAAAATTCGCTGGCCGCCTTGAACAGTTTTTCAGCAGTCTTTTCGTAGGGCTCCCGTTCGAATTCCGATGGGTCAGGTTTGAACTCGACCATCAGTTCGCGCATGACCTGCTCTTCGAGTCCGGCCGGATCATTGGTCTCATGGAATTTTTTGACCACGGTATTGCAATAGTCGAGCAGGAGATCCATGATGTCGGCTGTCAGGCGATCCATTTTGAGCGCTTTGCGACGACGGGAGTACACCACTTCGCGCTGCTGGTTCATGACGTCGTCATATTCGAGCAGCCGTTTGCGGATGGCGAAGTTCTGCTCTTCAACCTTCTTCTGGGCACGCTCGATTGATTTGGTAATCATCGAGTGCTCAATGACGTCGCCCTCTTCGTGGCCCAGCCGATCCATCACGGAAATTACCCGCTCGGAGCCGAACAGGCGCATCAACTGGTCTTCGAGCGAGACGTAGAAGATCGATTCACCGGGGTCGCCCTGGCGTCCGGCGCGGCCACGAAGCTGACGGTCGATACGGCGTGACTCGTGCCGTTCCGAACCGAGGATGAACAGGCCGCCTATTTCGCGCACGCCTTCGCCAAGCTTGATGTCGGTGCCTCGACCAGCCATGTTGGTAGCGATGGTTACGGCGCCTTTCTGACCGGCCATAGCGACAATGTCTGCCTCACGGGCGTGCTGCTTGGCGTTGAGCACGTTGTGCTGGATGCGCTTGGCGCGCAGCATTCTCGACAGGGTTTCCGACACCTCGACGCTGGCCGTACCGACCAGCACCGGCTTGCCTTTGGCTACCAGCTCCTGCACCTTGCTGGTGATAGCGTTGTACTTTTCGCGGCGCGTTTTGTAAACCAGGTCGTCCATATCGTTACGCGCGATCGGGCGGTTAGTCGGAATGACCACCACGTCGAGCTTGTAGATTTCGAAGAACTCCGAGGCTTCGGTTTCAGCCGTACCGGTCATTCCGGCCAGCTTCTTGTAGAGGCGGAAGAAGTTCTGGATAGTGACGGTGGCCATTGTCTGGGTTTCGCCTTCGATCTTGACGTTCTCCTTGGCCTCGATAGCCTGATGCAAACCGTCACTATAGCGGCGTCCGGCCAGCACGCGGCCTGTGAACTCGTCAACGATGTTGACCTGTCCGTCCTGCACCACGTATTCGTCGTCTTTGGCAAAGAGCGTGTAAGCTTTGAGCAGCTGGCTGATGGTGTGGAGGCTGTCGGAGCGCTCCGCGTAAAGCCGATAGACTTCGTCCTTTTTACGCGCCTTGTCGGATGGCTGGAGATTCTTGTCGGCGTCGATGGCCGCCACCTCGCTGCCGACGTCCGGTAACAGGAATAGATCCTCGTCCTGATGGCTCAGTTTGCTCAGGAACTCACGGCCTTTGTCGGTCAGGTCAATGGTGTTGGCTTTTTCATCAACCGCATAGTAGAGCACTTCGTCCACCTCGTGCATGCGGCTGGCGTTATCCTTGAGGTACTCGTTCTCGACCGACTGGATGAGCTTGCCGATGCCGGTTTGCGAAAGGATTTTGATGAAGCGGTTGTTCTTTGGCTGGCCGCGTTTGACGCGCAGCAGGGCCAGGCCTGCATCGAAATCGTTCGGTTTGCTTTTCAGGGTTTTTTCAGCCTCACCGAGCAAAGCGGCAACAAGGTTCTGCTGTGCTCGGACGATCTGCTCGATCCAGGGCTTGATCTCTCTGTACTTCGTATCAGTATCCGAATTGGGCACCGGGCCTGAGATGATCAGTGGAGTTCTGGCCTCATCGATCAGCACGCTGTCCACCTCGTCAACGATGGCGAAGTAGTAGTCGCGCTGCACCATCTCCTCCACCGATTCTGCCATGTTGTCGCGCAGGTAGTCGAAGCCGAATTCACTGTTGGTCCCCCAGGTGATGTCGCAGAGGTACTCGTTGCGCCGCTGCGGAGAGTACATGCCCGACAGAATGACCCCGGTCGAAAGGCCGTGGTACTCATACACCGGCCGCATCCACTCCATATCGCGCTGGGCGAGGTACTCGTTGACCGTCACCACGTGCACGCCGCGTCCGGTCAGGGCGTTCAGGAAGACCGGCAGGGTGGAGACTAGCGTTTTACCTTCACCGGTGGCCATTTCGGCAATTTTGCCCTGATGCAGCACTACGCCGCCGATAAGCTGTACGTCATACGGCACCATGTCCCAAACCATTTCGCGGCCCATCACCTCGTAGGCGTGGCCTTTCAGTCGGCGGCAGGTCTCCTTGACCAGCGCGAAGGTTTCGGGCAGCACTTCGTCGAGGATTGTAGCTGTGGTGGTTTCGTACTCTTTGCGAAGGTTGTCGAGCGTGTCGTTGAGTTGCTCGTTTTCCTCATGGCTGAGGTCGGGGTTGTCAAGCTTTTTTTCGGTATCGGCGATGTTCTTTTCGATGGGGATCAGGCTGTCCCGAACCTTTTTTCGCAGCGCAGTGCCTTTATTGCGGAATGCCTCATCTGAGAGTGACTGAAGCGGTCCGTAGAGATCATTTATCTGGTCAACGATCGGCTGGATTTTCTTGACGTCTTTTTCGTGCTTCGATCCAAACAGCTTGGTGAAAATTTTTAACATGTAAACTCTTGATTTCTGCGATGTTTCGTAACAGCCTCATCGGCTACCAGGCGTACCTCACCATGAGCCCTAAAGTACCGAATTTAGCACGCTGAAAAAACACAAATGAAGGATAAATAATGGATAATGGATAATGAAAGAATGGTCGATGAGCAGCATCATCCTCGGTGGTAAGAAGCAGGGCTGTAGCGGTGTTCGTTCGAAGTAGCAAAGGCGGGTATGAAACCCGCCCCTACAGATGATGAATTATCAATTGTCCATTATCAACTATTTCTTTGCTGCCATCAGCTCGAAGAATTCCCGTAGCTTGTGGTTGCCGTATTGCGGGGCTACCGTGTCGTTTTTGCTGACCGTGGAGGCGAAGAGCGCGATGTCGTGAACGTCGCGGTTGATGAAGCCTGTTACGGCGGTGAGGCCGTCGGCCAGCCACACCGGTACCCAGATGGTGAACGGGCTTTTCTTGACCACGTCGGCGGCCATCTCCGCCACTTCCCGGTAGGTGAAGATTTCCGGGCCGCCAGCATCGACGCTTGTTTTGTTCCCTTCGGCGGCATCGACGCACACCTTGGCCAGGTCAGCTCCGTGGATCGGGTTGGACTTGCGGTCGCCTTCACCGAGCGAGAGCATGATGCCGTTGCGCGCCATGTTCAGGAACTGCGCCATGTCGGAGAAGTAGCCCGTCGGCCGCACAATCGCGTACTCAAGCCCCGAGGCGCGCAGCTCATCGACGAACTTTTCGTGCGCCTGGATGTTCTCGATCTCCATCATGTTGTGCGCGTTGAACACCGAGATATAGACGAACTTGCGAACCTTCGCTTTCATGGCCTCGCGGAGGATGTTCAGGTTCGCATGGTAATCCACATCAAAGCTCGAATGCACAAAGTCGGGGCGGGTCATGCCGAGCGACGAAAAGACGATCTCAATGCTGTCACACACTCCATGAAGGGCTTTGGGGTTGGTAGCCTCAGCGACTACGAGCTCGTCGGCAAGGTCGGCAATCGCCGGTTCAAGGTGAGCGCCCGGTTTTGCGGCCTTGTCGACACTTCGCACCAGAGCGCGCACCCAATAGCCACGCTTCTTGAACTCCTGTACCACATAACTCCCAATATAGCCAGTCGAGCCGGCGACAAGTACCTTTTTCATAATGAACAAGGGTGATGGATTGATAAGAGAATCAAACTCTTAAATCTAACCAGCGACGCCTTTACAACGTGCCCTTAAAACGTCGTCATCTTTTTGACCTCCTTGCGCCAGCAGTGGAACAGGATGTGTCCGGCATAGCCAGCGTATTCGGTGCCGAGGATGGCTCGCGCCTTTTCCTGTAGAATCCGGTAGTTCTTTGCAGTCAAGCTGCGTCGTGCTTCTTCGATTCCAAACCACTCCCAGAGGTACTGCTTGACGTGTGTGTCGATGGGGAACGCATCGAATCGGCCAAGCCCGAACAGGGCGATGCAATCGGCGATTTTCAGGCCGATTCCGCTGTGCACGCACAAGGTTTCGCGAAGCGTTTCGAGATCGCATTCGCCTGAACCAACACAGGCAAGCGCCAGCTTACCGGACTCGAACGAACGAGCCATGGCGATGATGTTTGCGGCCCGAATCCGGTTGTTATTCGTGCATGCTGCCAGCTCAGAAGGATCGGCAGAAGCAAGAGTTGACGGGGTAGGGAAGCCGTAGAAAACCAATTCACCTTCCGGCGTCTCAAGCACAATCTTTTGCCCGTACCGTTCAGCAATCATGGAGACCTGTCGGCGAATCAGGTGCATTCCGATGCCTTGAGCACACATGAAAGTGATCATGATTTCAAACGGATCCTGCCGCATTACCCGAACGGATCGGTACGGTTTTACCATTCGCCATAGTTCCGGATAATCTCGCTGAAAATCTGATGAAAAGATACTGTTTTCATCAATATCAAGAGCAAAATACCGCCAAAAAAAATCACTAATTTGCAAGCAAAAAGCCTCTTTATTTTGGCTAAAAATTTCAAAAGTAGTGCTGTTAATACTGCGTAGTAAAAAGATTTTGTTGTCGATTACTGATGAGTAGTGATCGCTAAAATTTTCTTTTTGAAACCACCTGAAACTTTGGCCGCTGAATAGTGTTGCGTGCAAATCAAAGTCTCTCTGAGATTTTATTATGGTTTTTAATAATTCTTTAGT
>DRSQ01000198.1 GCA_011372505.1 Chlorobaculum parvum
AGGTTGGATCGGCTCGTGACCCGCCATTTGCATCCACTTTTTCGTGTGATTTTCGTGACTTGTAGGTCACTATGGATGACTTTATGTATATTGTCACCCTGTTTTTACTGACAACAGATTATTAACCCCATTTATCCGGAGGACCTACCATATGCAGACCACTTATGCTGACGGAATTGCAAACATGATTCTTGTCGATGGCGTTGTTCGCGTCGATCTCATGAATGTTACCTCGGTCGAGCAGGGCAAAGAGCCTAACACTCGCCCCGTCGGAACGCTCGCCCTGTCGCTGCCCGCGCTTATTCGCATCCACGACCAGTTTGGCAAGATGATCGATAAGATGGTCGCTGATGGCATTCTCACCAAGAATCAGCAGCCGAAGCCGGAAGCATAAACTGATTTCCGTTTCGGGATACGAGGGGCATCGGAGACAAAAGCAGAAGCGCCGGTTCGATCGGACTCTTGCACTCGTCCTCCGGTGTCCTTTTCCTTTTTGACCGATTTTGTGCCTACCTTTCAGCTTAATAATCCCAACCGTACAAGATTTCAGACCGTATGTCCGGCTCTCTGTTTGCTTGCCCGTTCCGTGAGCATGTTGACCTCTCGACGGTCGGATACTACGCTATCGGCGGCCAGGCGCGCTGGCACCTGATGCCCGGAACTGTCGCCGAATTTTCTGCCGCGCTTGCGCAATGCCGTCGTCATTCGATTCCGGTCATCATCGCCGGACAGGGCACGAACATGCTTTTTTCGGATGAACCATTTCCCGGCGCGGTGATTTCTCTCGAAGCGATGAAGCGCATCATCCAGCTTTCAGGAAGCCTCTTTTTCTGCGAAGCGGGGGCTGAGAATAGTGATGTTGCCCTGCGGCTTCGGCAAGCGGGCCGAAGTGGCGGTGAGTGGCTTTACCGTCTGCCGGGTACCATCGGCGCGACGGTGCGCATGAATGGCCGCTGCTATGGCAAGGAGATTTCCGTCGTGACAAAGAGTATCGTGACCGTCGCACTTGACGGCGCGGTGCGCTGGCGGAAGGGTGCGGAGGTTTTCCTCGGCTACAAAAGCACCAGCCTGATGCAGAGTCTGGAGGTTGTCGTGGGCGCACTGTTCGAATTCGCAGAGGAGGATGAGCCAGAGGCGATTGGTCGTCGGATGCAGGAGTATTCCGATGACCGCGAGACGAAGCACCAGTTCGACTTTCCAAGCTGCGGTTCGGCGTTCAAGAATAACCGCGAAGCCGGGCGGCCAAGCGGCCAGATTTTCGACGATCTCGGTTTTCGCGGTCGGCGCGAGGGTGGTGCGCAAGTGAGCGACCATCACGCGAACTTTCTCTTCAACACTGGTGGCGCGAAAGCTATCGATGTGCTACGCCTTGCCGCCGCCATGCGCACTGCCGCCAGGGAGCAGGCCGGCGGAGCCGATCTCGAACTCGAACTGCAATGTGCCGGGCTGTTCGAGACCGAGCTGCTCGATCAGTGCGGCATCGCCTCGACGCCAGAGCCATCACGTCCCGGTTACGGTTGGACGGGGCTCTTGCGCTTTCCGGATTTCGGGGCGGCGATGTTCCCCCGAACGCTTCTCCATGGTCCGATGCTCGGCTACGCCTGTTGCGATGGAGAGTTCACGTTCGGTATTACGGTGAGGGTCGAGCAATTGATTCCGCTCGAAGAAGCGCGACGTGCGCCCGGCAAGCCCTGTATCCGCTGGACAACCCGCGACGAAAATGGCAAGGCGTTTCCGCTCCGCCCCGATGCTCCGGCAGGCGCGTTTGTTGACCGCCTGTGGGAATCGAGTGTTTCAGAGCTTTTCATCGGCGGCGGAGAGGGTGCGGGCTACCTCGAATTCGAGGTAACGCCTGAAGGCCACTGGATTGCGCTCCGCTTCGACGCCCCACGCCAGCGAGCCGCCGGGCACGAAACTCCCTCGGAAGCGCTGTGGCGCGGCAACGCGCTGGCGTTTGCTGACGAGCAAGGGTTCGGCATGGAACTCAGCCACAAGCTGCTCGAAGAGTTTGTTTGCGGCAATGCGCTCCATCTGCAATGCGCTGCCAGCCCCGGTGAAAACCGCTATGGCCTGTTCCCATGGTGGTGCGACGAAGGTAAGCCCGACTTTCACCAGCCGGGGCGGTTCTGTGAGGTGTGGTTGGACTGAGGCGGACGAACATGGACTGGCGCGGACGCCGTGGACAATCTTGCCAACATGGCGGTCAAGCGGGAATAGAAAAAGGGAGCGGTAAGGCTCCCTTTTTGTGTGTATACCATAAAATACTGAGGGCAGGCGTGAAGCCTGCCCTCAGTATTTGTGTCCATGTCAATCCACGCCGTCCATCACAAATCAGCCTGCGGCATAGCCTGCACTTCAGCAGCCGTAAACACCGGACCTTCTTTGCAGATGTAAACCGAGCCGACGTTGCAGCGGCCGCATTTGCCGACGCCGCATTTCATGCGGTTCTCCAGCGTCGTATAAACGTTTTCCGCCGTGAAGCCGAGTTTTTCGAGCGCGGCGAGTGTGAACTTAATCATGATTGGCGGGCCGCAGAGGATGGCGACGGTGTTCTCCGGTGACGGGCCCGCTTCTTCGAGGACGCTCGGCACGAAGCCGACGTGGTCGTGCCAGTCGGGGGTTTCGCCTCCGGGATCGACCGTGAGCACCAGATTGACGTCGTCGCGCTGCTTCCACTCCTCCAGCTCGTGCTTGTACACGAGATCTGCGACGGTTCTCGCGCCATAGACAATCGTCACGTCCTTGTACTTCTCTCGCTGATCCAGACATGACCAGATGACGCTGCGGGTCGGGGGAAGGGCGATGCCGCCGGCGATGAAGAGCAGGTTTTTGCCTTCGAACTGTTCGATAGGGAAGCGGTTGCCGTACGGGCCGCGGAAGGTTACGATGTCACCTTCGTCGGTGTTGACTAGCGTGGTGGTCACGCGGCCAGACTGACGGAAGGTGCATTCGATGTAATCCTTTCGGGTTTCTGGGCTGGCGACGCAGAAGGTGCTTTCGCCTTCGCCATAAATCCCGTACAGGCCGAACATGCCGGTCTGATAGTTGGCCTTGAAGAACTCGTGATCTTCCGGTTTGACGAATTCAAGTTTGAGCGTGTTGACGCCGGGGGCCTCGACACGCTTCGATACAACCCGCATCGGGAACGGGGTGTAGATCATGTCGTTGGTGTGGTATCGGTCTTGTGTCACCTCGGTAAATTTGTAATCGCTTGCAGAGTTTCGGTAATACCCATGTCCACCGGGCACTGTCGGGTGCATCGGCCGCAGCCGCTGCAACTGTTGACGCCGAACTTGCCTCGGTAGTAGTTGAACTTGTGCATGATGCGCTGACGCCAGCGGGTCGATTGCGCGTTCCTCGGGTTGTGGCCGGAGGTGTGCATGGTGAAGAGCGCGAAGGAGCAGGAATCCCAGTTCTTGCGGCGGATACCCTGGTAGGTGTCTCCTTCGTCCTGGATGTCGAAGCAGTGGCAGGTGGGGCAGAGGAAGGTGCAGCTGCCGCAGCCGATGCAGCGCATGGAGATGTCCTTCCAGAGCTGGCTCTCAAAGTTCTCCTTGTCGCCGAGCCACTCCATCACCTTTTCGACGTCGAACTTCGGCGCGACCTCCGGAACCGGAGCGGCTTCGTCTGAGCTCTCCTCAAGCAGTGATGAGACGCTTTCGAGCAGCGCGGTGCCGCGATCCGAGACCGCTTCGACCTGCCAGCCTTTGCTGTTGGCGAGAGGA
>DRSQ01000199.1 GCA_011372505.1 Chlorobaculum parvum
ACCTCCTCCAACCCGACCTCCGGCGGCGCGTGCACCGGTTCCGGCGTGGCCCCAAACCACATCGGCAAGGTGATCGGCGTCTGCAAGGCGTACATGACCCGTGTCGGCAACGGCGCGTTTCCGACCGAGCTTGAGGATGAGACCGGCGAAAAGCTGGGTGAGATCGGCCACGAGTTCGGCGCAACCACCGGGCGCAAGCGCCGTTGCGGCTGGCTTGACCTGGTGGCGTTGCGCTACTCGCTCACCATCAGCGGCGTAACCGAGCTGGCGCTGACCAAGCTCGACGTGCTCGACCACTTCGACGAGATCAAGGTCTGCACATCCTATATGCTCGACGGCAAGGAGATTTTCGACTTCCCGAGCGAGAACCAGAACCTGTCCCGCGTGCAGCCGGTGTACAAAAGTCTCAAAGGCTGGATGGCCTCGAACTCGAAAGCCAAGAGCTTCGAGGAGATGCATCCGAACGCTCAGGCGTACATCAATTTCCTCGAAGAGGCGACAGGCGTGCCTGTGACCTTCATTTCGGTGGGGCCGGGGCGTGATGAGACGGTGTTCAAATAAGAGATTGGGCTGAAGCTTGGAGTTGTTTTTTGGGGATTCCGTGTCCCCGACTTGAAAGCCGGGGCAATTGATTTCACATACAGGGCTGAGTTGCTGTCTTGTTAGTCATTAAAATTCTTAAAATTTCGGTAGCGCCATGGCCCTTCTCGAAATTTCGGTGATTCCGCTCGGCGCTGGTAGCAGTGGACTGAGCGCCTGGGTTGCCGGGCTTCAAAGGCTGCTCGATGAGAGCGGCCTTTCGTTTAAGCTCAATGATATGGGGACCATCGTCGAGGGTTCGGCGGACGAGCTGTTTGCTGTTGCCCGCAAGCTGCACGAGCACTGCTTCAGCGCGGAGGTTTCGCGGGTCTATACCGTGATGAAGATCGACGACCGGCGCGACAAGCAAGTTGCCATCGGTGACAAGGTCGCTTCGGTCGAAGCCGGCAAAGCCAGGCCGGATAAATGAAAATTATTTTTATCTTCGAGTTCTCAATTATCAAGGGTTGGGCACCCGGAGCCACTTCGGGCCGATCAGCGCCATCTTATAAAGACATACTGCCATGATGCCGGTTTCAAGCGATTGCCAGATTCTCAAAGAGGATAATGTCACCCACAGCTTCTGCGGACTGGCCTGCGTCGGCTGGCTCTACCAGAAGATCAAGGACAGCTTTTTCCTTATTCTCGGCACCCACACCTGTGCGCACTTTTTGCAGAACGCTCTCGGTATGATGATCTTCGCCAAACCGCGATTTGGCGTGGCGCTCATCGAGGAGGCCGATCTTTCCCGAGCCGAGCCTCAGCTCGAAGCGGTGATCGAGGAGATCAAGCGCGACCACAATCCGTCGGTGATCTTCCTGCTTTCGTCCTGCACTCCCGAGGTGATGAAGGTGGACTTCAAAGGCCTGGCCCACCACCTCAGCACCGACAAGACGCCGGTGCTTTTCGTGCCTGCCAGCGGCCTCGTCTTCAACTTCACGCAGGCCGAGGACTCGGTGCTTCAGGCACTCGTTCCCTACTGCCCCGAAGCTCCCGCTGGAGAGAAAAAGGTGGTTTTCGTCGGCTCGGTCAACGACATCACAGCGGACGATTTGCGCACCGAAGCCGAACAGCTCGGCATTCCGGTGGCTGGTTTCCTGCCCGAGAGCCGCTTCGACAAGCTTCCGGCCATCGGCCCCGACACGGTGCTTGCGCCGATCCAGCCTTACCTGGCGCGCGTCTGCTCCCGCCTGAGTCGTGAACGTGGTTCCAAGGTGCTCACCTCGCTCTTCCCGTTCGGCCCCGACGGCACCAAGACCTTCTGGGAAGACCTCGCGGCGATGTTCGACATCAAGGTCGATCTCTCCGACCGCGCCGAAGCAGCGTGGGAGAAGATCAAGCCGCAGACTGATCTGCTGAAGGGCAAGAAGATTTTCCTCACCGCCGACACCATGATGGAGCTGCCGCTGGCTCGCTTCCTCAAGAACGCCGGTGCGGATGTTGTAGAGTGCAGCAGCGCCTACATCAACAAGAAATTTCATGCTCGCGAACTCGAAGCGCTCAATGGCGTCAAGGTGGTCGAGCAGCCCAACTTCCATCGCCAGCTTGAAGAGATCAAGGAGACGCGGCCCGACATGATTGTCACCTCGCTTATGACGGCCAACCCGTTCGTCGGGCACGGCTTCATCGTGAAGTGGAGCATGGAGTTCACGCTCATGTCGATCCACAGCTGGTCGGGCGTGTTCACGCTGGCCAACCTGTTCGTCTCCCCGCTGCAGCGCCGCGAGAGCCTGCCGGAGTTCGACGAATCGGTGTGGCTCGAAGGGGTGATGCCCAGCGCTCAGTAACTTTCAAGATGAAAACCAACGAACCAACATGCGTTTAGCTTTCTGGCTCTATGAAGGGACCGCGCTGCACGGCGTAAGCCGGGTGACCAACAGCATGAAAGGGGTCCATACCGTTTATCATGCCCCGCAGGGGGACGACTACATCACGGCGACTTACACCATGCTCGAGCGGACGCCGGAGTTCCCCAAGCTCTCCATCAGCGTTGTTCGTGGCCAGGATCTTGCCCGCGGCACTTCGCGCCTGCCCGGCACGATCGAGCAGGTCGCAAAGCACTACAATCCCGAGCTGATCGTGGTGGCTCCGAGTTGCAGCACGGCGCTGCTTCAGGAGGATTTGGGCCAGATGGCTCGCGCCTCCGGGATTGACGAAAACAAGATCATGGTCTATGCGGTCAACCCGTTCCGCGTGGCCGAAAACGAGGCTGCCGAAGGACTCTTCACCGAACTCGTGAAGCGCTTTGCAACCGAACAGCCGAAAACTGAAAAGCCTTCGGTCAACCTGCTCGGCTTCACCTCCCTTGGCTTCCACCTCCGCTCCAACCTCACCAGTCTCCGCCGGATGCTCAAGACGCTCGGCATTGAGGTGAACGTGGTGGCTCCGTGGGGCGCAGGCCCCGACGATCTGAAAAAGCTGCCCGCCGCGTGGGTTAACATCGCCCCGTTCCGCGAGATCGGCTGCCAGGCCGCCGGATACCTCAAGGAGAAGTTCGGTATGCCTTCGATCACCGAAGCGCCGCTGGGCGTCAACGCCACGCTGCGCTGGCTCAGGGCGATTATTGCCGAGGTGAATAAAATCGGCGCTGAAAAAGGCATGGCCCCGATCAAAATGCCGGAGATGCGCGACTTTTCGCTCGATGGCCAGAGCGCTCCGAGTGGCGTGCCGTGGTTTGCGCGGACGGCGGACATGGAGAGCTTCAGCAACAAGCGCGCGTTCGTGTTCGGCGACGCCACGCAGGTGGTGGGCGTGACCAAATTCCTCAAGGACGAACTTGGGATGAAGATCATCGGCGTGGGCACCTACCTGCCGAAGCAGGTCGACTGGGTGCGCGAGCAGCTCGAAGGCTACCTGCCGGGCGAGTTGATGGTGACCGACAAATTCCAGGAGGTCTCGGCCTTCATCGAGGAGGAGATGCCGGAGCTGGTCTGCGGCACCCAGATGGAGCGGCACAGTTGCCGCAAGCTCGACGTGCCCTGCATGGTCATTTCGACGCCGACCCATATCGAAAACCACCTGCTCGGCTACTACCCGTTCTTCGGTTTCGATGGTGCGGATGTGATGGCCGACAGGGTCTACACTTCGGCCAAGCTCGGTCTGGAGAAGCATCTGATTGACTTCTTTGGCGATGCCGGTCTCGAATACGAGGAGGAGGAGCCGGAAGCGTTCGCCGAACCGGCGATGTCAGGTAATGGCACGGTAACGGCAGCTTCGCCTGCGGAGGCTTCGGCACCGGCGGAAGCCGCGGTCGCGACCGCACCGGCAACCGGCGAACTGAGCTGGACTGCCGAGGCCGAGAAGATGCTCGGTAAGGTGCCGTTCTTCGTGCGCAAGAAGGTTCGCAAGAATACCGATAACTATGCTCGCGAAATCGGGGAACAGGTTATCACGGCGGATGTGTTCCGGAAGGCGAAGGAGCATCTCGGCGGGTGATTGTGATTCCAAAACAACTATGCATCATCAATCGGTCTTGTAGCATGTCATTCCCGCGAAGGCGGGAATGACGAGAAAACGGAATTCTATCGATGCTTTAATGATGTGGAATTTGAATCTCTGCGGGTACATTCCCCGAAGCTTGCTTCGAGAAAGTATCGATCCAAGATGAATTCATACCCCGTAGCTTGCTGCGGGGTAGTTGATTAACAGAAAAATCTGACAAATCAAACAAACCAATTGACCTCTATCATACCATGAGTTTAGTATTGGCCGTTTACGGAAAAGGCGGGATCGGCAAGAGCACGACCAGTGCGAACATTTCGGCAGCGCTCGCGCTCAAGGGGGCCAAGGTGCTCCAGATCGGCTGCGACCCGAAGCACGACAGCACCTTTCCGATTACCGGAAAGCTCCAGAAAACCGTCATCGAGGCTCTTGAAGAGGTCGATTTCCACCACGAGGAGCTTTCACCCGAAGATATCGTTGAAACCGGTTTTGCGGGCATCGACGGCCTCGAAGCAGGCGGCCCGCCTGCTGGCAGCGGTTGCGGCGGCTACGTCGTGGGTGAGTCGGTGATGTTGTTGCAGGAGATGGGGCTGTACGATAAGTACGACGTCATCCTCTTCGACGTGCTCGGCGACGTGGTGTGCGGCGGCTTCAGCGCTCCGCTGAACTATGCCGACTACTCGGTCATTATCGCCACCAACGACTTCGACAGCATCTTCGCGGCTAACCGGCTCTGCATGGCCATCCAGCAGAAGAGCGTGCGTTACAAGGTGCAGCTCGCCGGTATCGTGGCCAACCGCGTGGACTACACCAAGGGCGGCGGCACCAACATGCTCGACCAGTTCGCCGAACAGGTCGGCACGCGCCTACTCGCTAAGGTTCCGTACCATGAGCTGATCCGCAAGAGCCGCTTCGCGGGCAAGACCCTTTTCGCGATGGACGAGAACGAGCCGGAGCTTGCTGACTGCCTCGCGCCGTACAACGAGATTGCTGAGCAGATTCTCTCCAAGCAGCCGATCGCCTCGGTGCCGAAGCCCATCGGCGACCGCGAAATCTTCGACATCGTCGGCGGCTGGCATTAAAGAAGTTTGCTTACAGTTTTGTCCCGAAGGAGCGCGAGAGCGCTCCTTCGGGGTTTCTGGGCCTCTGGTGGGTGCGCAGGTCTCCCTGTGGCTTTTTTATGGACTTGGTGCTCTGCGTGGACGTTGTGGGCAGGGGAGTCTGTCCACTATGGTCCATTTCGTCCCATCGAGTTCATTTTTTAATCTTTTTTAGAAAATCATTTTTTTCAAAGAATTAATTTGGAAGTATGAGGTGGGGGGCGTACATTAGAGTCCTTCAGTTGAGACGGCGACGTTTTCAGCTGGCGAAATAGCCCGAAAGGGTTTTTTTATTTGATTTTACTGGTCTTGGGGAATTGAGCGATGCTCAGAGTGGTGGTTGTTTTTCCGTGTGAAAAGCGAGCGCTGAAGAGAAGATGAAGAAAGAATCTGAAAAAAGATTTTGCAGGTAAGAGAGAAAGTTGTACATTGATTTCCCTTGATCATCAAGGTCAAGTTCTTTGAATTTGTTGCTAAAGTGAACGCCAAAAAGTCAATTGCTTTGCAGCTGTTTTAACAGCTGACGAGTGAAT
>DRSQ01000200.1 GCA_011372505.1 Chlorobaculum parvum
AACTCCACCAGCAAGTCAACATCACTTTCAGGCCCTTCATCGCCTCTGGCAATCGAACCGACGATGCTTAATTTCCTGACCGAACACTCTTTGCAAATGGTTCGGAGCATATCGAGTGGTATTTCCATGAGTTGGCTGCCCGGATTCTTTTTTTGCACTTTTGCTTGAGACGCTGTGCCTCGGTGTAAAGTAGCATTAATCCCGAATATCGTCAACGAGTCGAGGTTGCTGTCAACTCGCGCGAAAATCAGGGGATGCTCACAACAATCGAAATAAATTTCACCAAAGCGCTGTCAGGCAGGCGTTCCTCACCCGCAAACCTCACATTCAGCATTCCGCCTCACAGCAACCTTCCTGAAACTCATCGTCAGCGCATCAAACGTTAGCAGCGCATCCGTCAGCAAATCTCCGATGCCGAGCAGGCATTTAATCGCTTCAATAGCCTGAATGGAACCGATGACGCCGGGGAGTGCTCCGAGGGGGCCGCGTGGGGCTTCGTCGCTGGTCATTTCATTCTCGTCGAACAGGCAGTGGAGGCAGGCGGTTTGGCCGGGGATGATGGTCATGGTTTGGCCGTGGAAGTCGGAGATTCCGGCGTGTGACCACGGTTTCATCGCCGTGTGGCAGGCTCGACAGATGAGGTGCTTCGAGCCGAACGAATCGGTGGCGTCGATGATGAAGTCGTAGCTTTTGAGGATGTGCGGGGCGTTGTCTGCATTGAGCCGGAAGGGGTGGCACTCGACGGTGATGGCGGGGTCGAGGGCGGTGATTCGCTGGCGTGCTGATTCGGTTTTGTGCTGGCCGACGGAGGCAGTGGTGTGCAGAATCTGGCGCTGGAGGTTGGAGAGATCGACCGTGTCGCCATCCATGAGGCCGATGGTTCCGATGCCTGCCGCCGCGAGGTAGAACGCGGCCGGGGAGCCGAGGCCACCCGCGCCGATGACGAGCACCTTCGAGCGCAGCAGCTTCTCCTGTCCGGCTTCGCCGATCTGCGGCAGGGCGAGGTGACGGGCGTAGCGCTGGCGCTGCTCGGCGCTGAGGCTCACGCTCGCTCCTCCGCGGGGAGTGGGTTGTTGTAGGCCGCGTCCCAGTTTTTGAAGACCGGCTCCAGATTTTTTGCGCGAAGGGCGGCGCAGAACTCTTCGGCGTTGCGGTCGTCGCATATCTCGAACTGGCTTGCTCCGGCTGTCTCCGCCTCAACATAGCCACCAACGGTGGTGCGGCTGGCGACGCTCATGCGGGTGATGCCGAGGCTCGCCATCCCGTCCCGAAAAGTCGAGCTTTCGCGGGTCGAGAGCACCAGATCAATGTCTGGCATTGTTGTTCTGAATGCCATAATCATTCTCGCCAGAAAGCGGTCGTCCACCTCATAGTTTGGCTGGAAACCGCCTTCCTGCGGGCGGATGCGCGGGAAGGAGACCGAGACGCCAGCTTTCCAGTAGGTGTGGCAGAGGTGCCGGGCGTGCCGCGCGACGGCGAGTGCTTCGCCAACCGGTTCGGAGAGCCCGAGCAGCGCGCCGATGCCGACGCTCCGGATGCCACCGGTGAGAGCGCGTTCCGGCGTTTCGAGCCGGTCGAGGAAGTCGCGCTTCGGTCCCCAGCGGTGCAGCTTTTCGTAGTTCTCCACGTCGTAGGTCTCCTGGTAGATCGTCAGGCCGGTGCAGCCGCACTCGGCAAGCCCGCGGTACTCGGCGACGCTCATCGGGAACGCCTCGATGGCCACGCGAGGCATGATGCGCGCCGCAAGTTCCACGGCGCGGCGCAGGTAGTCGAAGCCCGCCGCGCTGGTGCGCTCGCCGGTGAGCAGCAGCACGTCGCCGATGCCGAGCTTTTTCATTGCCTTAAGCTCGCGCTCGATTTCGTCGAACTCCAGCTTGCGGCGCGGCGAGGTTCTGTCTGACGCGAAGCCGCAATAGACGCAACCGCTCGAACAGAAGTTGGAGAGGTAGAGCGGCGCGTAGAGCGAAATAATGCGTCCGAAACGGCGCAGCGTCACCGCCTGCGCCTCAGCGGCGAGCCGTTCGAGCGACCCGGCGTCCGTTTGGCGCAGCAGCGGCTCGATCTCTTCGGTCAGCCGCTCGTCGGTCAGCCATGCGGGAAGCGCAATCATCGAGCAGCCCCCAGGAACGAGGTGAGCGGGCTGCTGGCGACCGCCGAGCCGGAACGTGGCATCAATCCGGCGTTGCGGGCGTCGTCCCCAGCCTCGACCGCGCGGGCGAACGCTCCGGCCATCGCCGCCGGATCACGGGCGACGGCAATGGCGCTGTTGACCAGCACTGCGTCGCACCCCATCTCCATCGCCGCGCACGCTTCCGAGGGGGAACGCAGGCCCGCGTCAACGATCACCGGAACCGAGCTTTCGCGGATGATGAGCTGCACCATCGCCGAGGTCGAAAGCCCCTGGCCGCTGCCGATGGCCGAGCCGAGCGGCATCACCGAACTGCACCCCACCTCTTCGAGTCGCTTGGCGAGCACCGGGTCGGCGGGGATGTAGGGCATGACGATAAAATCCTCGGCGGCGAGGATTTTGCACGCCTCGTAGGTTTCGATCGGGTCGGGCATCAGGTGGTGCGGATTCGGGTGAATCTCCACCTTGATAAACGGGCTGCCGGAAAGCTCGCGCGAGATATGCGCCGCCTTGACGGCCTCCTTCGCGGTGGCTGCGCCGGAGGTGTTCGGCATCAGCGTGAGGCCCTCGATTTCCGACAGCGGGCCGAACAGATCGTCCTCGGCCTGCTCGCGGTTGAAGCGCCGCAGGGCGACCGTGACGAGCTGCGAGCCGGAAGCCTTTACGGCCTCGATCATCACCGGAACGCTGCTGAACTTGCCGGTGCCGAGAATCAGGCGGGATGAAAAAGTGTATGAGCCTAAACGAAGTGCATTCATGAAATCAGACTGAAAACAGATGGGATGGATTTGAGGACGGCCATCAGCCGCCGCCGGCGAAAACGAGGATTTCGACCTGGTCGTTATCCTGCAACATGACCGATGCGCGTTCATCCGCGCGGACGATGTTTTCGTTGACCACGACAGCCACCTTTTGCAATGCTGCGCACTCCAGCTTCAGCAGGTCGGCAACCGACGAGCCGGAGGGGAATTCGCGCTTTTCGCCGTTCAACGTGATGCAGATCATGGAGATAACGGGAGTCAGAAAATCCTGAAAAACCTAAAGATAATCAAAGAAACAAGAGCACAAAGATACACGTTCCCCGCCGGACTCAAAATGGCGGATAGGGTTGATGGTGGGGTGTTTTTCTCTTCCGGAATCGGGGAGGGGGAATCCTTACAACCCCGGCTTGAAAGCGGGGCAATGTGAATGCAAGAGTTTCAACTGTCCGTCTGGTTAAAACCCGACTGAATTACAAGAGCGGTTTTTTCAAGCCTCGATGCCTTCGAACAGAGCGGTGCTAAGGTAGCGTTCTCCGGTGCTGGGGAGTATCGCCACGATCGTTTTTCCGCTCCATTCCGGGCGGCGTGCAACCTCGATGGCAGCGTGAACCGCCGCACCGGAGGAGATGCCGCAGAGGATGCCTTCGCTGGCGGCAAGCGCCCGCGCGGTCGAAATCGCTGCGTCGTCCGTCACCGTGACCACTTCGTCGATGAGCGACTGGTCGAGCACGTCGGGCACGAAGCCTGCACCGATGCCCTGGATTTTGTGCGGGCCTGCCGCGCCGCCGGAGAGCACCGGCGAGCCGGTCGGCTCGACCGCTATCGCTTTGAAGCCGGGCTTGAGCGGTTTGAGGAAGCGCGAGGTACCGGTGATAGTGCCGCCGGTGCCGACGCCCGCCACGAGCATGTCAATCCGGCCTTCGGTAGCTTGCCAGAGTTCGGGTCCGGTGGTTGCCTGGTGAATTCTCGGGTTTGCAGGGTTGCGGAACTGGCCGGGATTGAAACTGTTCTTTTCAGTCTCGACAATCCGAGCTGCCTCGTCGATGGCTCCCTTCATCCCCTGCGCGCCGGGGGTGAGCACCAGCTCTGCGCCGAGGTAGCGCAACAGCTTGCGGCGTTCGATGCTCATGGTCTCCGGCATCGTCAGCAGCAGCTTGTAGCCGCGCTGGGCGCAGACGAAGGCGAGCGCAATGCCGGTATTGCCGCTGGTCGGCTCGACGATGAGCGTTCGGTCGTCGATTTTGCCCTTCGCTTCGGCGGCCTCGATCATCGCTCGTCCGATCCTGTCCTTGACGCTGCCGAGCGGATTGAAGAATTCAAGCTTGAGCAGCACGTCGGCTTCGAGTCCTTCGGCGAGCCGGTTGAGGCGAACCAGTGGAGTATTGCCGATGGTGCTGGTGATGTTGGGGATGATTGGCATGGCTGTGATAAATCAGATGGTTGCGAGAGCTTGCAGAAGATCCTGTTCCAGATCTTCTGCATTTTCGAGGCCGACTGACAGGCGTACGAGCTCATCGGTGCAGGCGCGGCGGTTGCGCTCCTCCTGCGAGAGTGGGCCAAAGGTCATGCGCGCCGGTGAGGCGACCAGCGACTCCACGCCGCCGAGACTGTCGGCAATAACGAAGAGCTTGAGCGCGTTGATGAACTGGCTTGCCGCCGGGAGTCCACCTTTCAGCGCGATGGTTACCATGCCGCCGAAGCCGCTCATCTGCCGTTTTGCCAGCTCGTGCTGTGGGTGAGATGGCAGACCGGGGTAGATGACGCGGCTCACCTCCGGATGGGCTTCGAGCGCCCGCGCCAGATGCAGCGCGTTTTTCTGGTGTTCCTCCATCCGGATTTTGAGCGTCTTGATGCCACGTGAAATCAACCAGCAGTCCCACGGACCAGGCACCGCGCCTGCCGCGCCCTGATAGTTGCGGATCGTCAGGTGCAGGTCGTCATCCGATACGATAACCGCGCCGCCGATCACATCACTGTGGCCGCCGAGATACTTCGTTGTCGAGTGAACGACGATGTGCGCGCCGAGATCGAGTGGACGCTGGAAGTAGGGGCTGGCGAAGGTGTTATCGACCGCGAGCACAATGCCACGCTCGCGCGCCAGATCGGCCAGTGCACGGATATCGGTGAGTTGTAGCAGCGGGTTGGAGGGGGATTCAATCCAGATCAGCCGCGTTTCTGGGCGGATGCATTCCGCAAAGCTTTCGACCGCTTCGCTTGCCGCATAGGTTGTTTCAACGCCCCACGGCCGCAAAAGCTGCTCGAAAATGCGGTAGCTGCCGCCGTAGACATCCATGCCCGACACAACATGGTCACCCGGTTTGAGCACCTGCATGGCGGCCATCATCGCCGCCACGCCCGATGCGAATGCCACACCGTGTTTGCCGTTTTCAAGCAGCGCGAGAGTGGATTCGAGCGCCGTGCGCGTCGGGTTGCCGATTCGTGAATAGAAATAGTCGTTGCGCTCTTCAAGCGACGGACGCCCGAAAGTCGAGGTCTGGAAAATCGGTACGCTTACCGAGCCCGTTTGTGGATCGGGGCTTTGCCCGTCATGAATGGCGATGGTTTCAAAGTGCATAGCGGTTGAACGTCAGTTGATCAAGAGAGAATAAAGTAACCAGAATCTCCGGTTCTGTCACGTGTTTTCCATTTGAGCTGAGTCTGTAAGCTCTGGCGCTGGAGAGCGGAGATTTTGCTTGAAAAAATGCAGGCTCCAGGCCGGGTTGTCGGCAGCCTGAAGCCTGGAACCTCTTGCCGAGTGGCTTGAGGCTGTATGGAGCCGTGAGTCAGGGGATGACCGGCTCCGGTGGTGTGGAACTTGTAAAATGTTACTCCGGCAAGGATCGGTATCTTTCTGACTATCACGTCATATCATTCATAAACTGTGACGAGGCTCCTGCCGCACTGCGCTCCATTCAGGAGCAGAAACCTCGCGGGTGCGCTTTCTTTCTTGCTCAGCTTGCCGGTAGTAACGGACAGGCAAAGGTTAGCTGGCAGTATTGAGCTGGGTAGCAGTTTTGCTGCCGAACAATTTGTGCTTCTTCATGTTGTACTGGAAGAACAGGAAGCAGCCGACGCAGAATCCGCAGATCGCGATGAATGCGGCCAGAGCGACGATTCCGGAGAGGATGTAGCCGGTCATGTCGGCCTGGAAGAGAAAAGCGATCTGGGCCATGCCGAGCAGGATGACGGCGATCGAGTTGTTGAAGCGGGTCAGTTTCGGACTTTCGGTGTGAGCTGTTGCGTTCCATTTTTTGAGCAGGCGTGAGCCGACAAAAAAGATCAGGCTGGCCTTTTTGCCCCAGATCACGGCAGGAAGCATGAGAAAGAAGAGGAACGTGGTGATCAGCGGCTGCTGAAGGACGATAGCGAGAATGATGCCTACAAGCAGGAGATACCTGGTGAGGTTGATGATAGGCATCGGGATTCCGTTCGGGGTGTTTGCAGCAGTCATGGTGGTAGAGCGTTTGTGTTTGTTGGAGACGTTATGTTGAAACTTTGGTGATTTACGCTTAACAATCGTTAATTAAATAATTGTTAATATTTAATCCAAAAACTTTTTTACCCCCTCCGTAAAAAATTTTTATTTTGTGTGTTTTTCCTTAAACGGTCAAGAGTGATGTGTGGTCTCTCTGAATTTCTAAAGCCTTTCGGTTTTTAATTTAGATGCTTGACGTTCAATTGCAATTAATGTAACGATTGTTAATTATATCTCCAGACGGAAGATGTATAGAGTTGCAAAAAAAATGTAAGATGTTTGTGTGAAATCAGATAGCGGCCTTATCCCGAAGCGGTTCGGTTTACTTGTAAACTGATGGGCTGCTTTTTTTCTGCCATTGGCTTGCCTATACTTCAGAAGATTTTTTGTTATTGCCGGAATCGAATTCATGTTATCATCAGTTGTAAATCATTCCTTATCAATCCCTTACACCGTCAGGGTCAGTCGTCGGGCGAAGTCTGTCCGACTGAAGCTTTCGCCTTACGATGGTCTCGTCGTGGTTGTGCCTGTGGGATTCGACAGAACGCAGATTCCTGCGCTGGTGGAGAGCAGGTCAGAGTGGATTCGGAAGGCGCAGCGTTTGTATGACGAGCAGCGGTCCGCCGATCCGGACATGACCGGCGAAGCGCTTCCTGGGCGGATCGAGCTTGCCGGGATCGGTGAGTTGTGGCGCGTGGCGTATCGCTGCGAAGAGCTTCAGACGCCTGGGATCCAGATTCAGGAGGAGGCTCTTGGTGAGGTCGAGTTGTCCGGTGTGGTCGAAAATCATGCGTTGTGCCGCGAGGCGCTCGAAGGGTGGCTGAAGCACCGGGCGAAGCAGAAGCTGACGCCGCAATTTCGGGGCCTCGTTGTGGAGCACGGTTTTAATGTCACGGGTTTGTCGTTCCGGAAGCAGAAGAGCCGGTGGGGGAGTTGCTCGACGAAGGGTACGATCAGCCTCAATCTGAAGCTTCTCTTTCTCCCGCCGGAGCTGGTGCGCCACATCATGATTCACGAGCTGTGCCACACGCTGCATATGAACCATTCAAAGCAGTTCTGGGATATGGTGGCGCGGTTCGATCCGGACTGGCAGGAGCATGATCGCCGGATGCGCCATGCATGGAGCTATGTTCCGGCGTGGTTTGTTATGAAATAGCGTTGAGGCGTTTCAGGGCTTGCGATCTTCGAAGCGCTGGTTCGGCATCGACTTGATGCCCGATATGACGAGTGACAGCGCGAAGAGCAGCAGGCCGAGCAGCAGCGAAACGAGTGCCGTGGCGAGCGCGGGCAGGAGACCGAAAAAAAACGCTGAACTTCCGGTTAAGATCGCCCAGATTGCGGTGATGGCAATGGCTTTCGTTTTGCTGATCGAGCGCATGAGGGCGGGCGCGGAAGCTGTTGCAAGGCTTGCAGCGGTCAGAATCCAGAAGAGAGGCTCGGTCAACAAAGGCCAGGTTTGAGGTTCCATTGGAGGGCGTTCATATCCGTTTTGATCAGGATTTTTTCGTAAACGTGGCCGGAGTGGTACATTGTTACAAAAGGGAAAAATCCTGGATTTTCAGCCATGAATATAGGAATTCCACGGGAGATCAAGACCCTTGAATCGAGGGTCGCCTGCACGCCTGCCGGGGTGCGGCAGTTGGTTGGCGCGGGGCATCGGGTGCTGGTCGAGTGCAGCGCTGGCGCGGCGAGCGGTTTCAGCGACGAGAAGTACCGGCTTGCCGGGGCGGTGCTCGTTGGCGAGCCGGAGGAGGTGTGGAGCGCCGAGCTGGTTGTCAAGGTCAAGGAGCCGCTTGCCGAGGAGTATCGCTTTTTCCGGAAGGAGCTGATCCTGTTCACCTTTTTGCACCTGGCCGGGTTGCCGGGACTGACCTCCGCTCTTGCCGAGGCGGGTGTGACGGCGATCGGTTACGAAACCGTGGAGGTCGGCGGGCGGTTGCCGCTCCTGGCTCCGATGAGCGAGATCGCCGGAAAGATGAGTGTGCTGATGGGTGGCTACTACCTCTCGAAGCACTCCGGTGGCATGGGCAAGTTGCTTGGTGGCGTGCCTGGCGTGCTGCCCGGCAGGGTGCTGGCGCTTGGCGGTGGAACCGCCGGGATGAACGCCGCTCGCGCGGCAGCCGGTCTCGGGGCTGAGGTGACGGTGATGGAGGCCGATCAGGAGTGGATGCGCACGCTCGAATCGGTGCTGCCCTCCCAGGTGCACACGATCTACTCGAACGAGCAGCACCTCGAAGAGCTCTTGCCCGAAACCGACCTGCTCATTGGCGCGGTGCTACTTGCTGGAGCCAGCGCTCCGAAGCTCGTTACCCGGCAGATGGTTCAGGCGATGAAGCCCGGCGCTGTGCTGGTCGATATCGCTATTGATCAGGGCGGATGCATCGAGACTTCGCGTCCGACTACCCATCACGATCCGGTTTTTGTGGAAGAGGGGGCAGTCCACTACTGCGTCACCAACATGCCGGCGGCCTACCCCGCAACCTCGACCGAAGCGCTGACCGGCGTGACGCTGCCTTACGTCAGAAGGCTCGCCGACCTTGGCCTCGAAAGCGCGATGGTGGTGATGCCGGGATTGGCAGGTGGGCTGAATGTGTGGGATGGCAAAATTGTGCAGTCTGCCGTGGCCGCATCTTTGGGCGTAGAGTTCGGAAAGAATCCTTTCGTGTGAAATAGTGATAAGTGTAGGGGCCGCCCTTACGGCGGCCCATGTGAGTAACGTCGCTAAATTTTGTAGATCAGTTTTGTTGTTTTCTCAAGGCACCAACAGGTTGAAGCCTGTAGCCTTGTCCGGTACTCTCCTCGTTTCGGTGCCGAGGAGTTCGACCAGAATGACCTCCATGACGTGCCAGGTTTTGACGCCGTTTCGCACGCAGCCGGTGACGGTGTTTTCCTCCCGACCGCAGGCCATATGGAGGTGCACCACCGGGTTGTCAGCTTCATCTGGAAAGATGGTGCCGGTGCCGACGATTTCGTGCGTGTCGTAGAGATCGAGCGTCATCGGGTTGACCGGAAACGCCCGGCTCTCTTCCGGGCCGACCACCAGTTGGCTGCCCTTGTCTGCCCCGCCGACCACGTTGAGCCAGCCACGCAGAATTCCTTTTTCCTTTGCAAATCGTTCGATCTCTTCGTGAAAAATATCGCCATCTTCGAGCCTGATGACGAACACCCGCCCTTGCGTTGCTTCCGAGTATTTCATGCGTTGTTGATTCAGAAAGGGGGCAGGCCGGAAATTCCGGCCTGAATGGTTTGGTAAGGGTTACCTGAAATAGTAACGGATTCCGATGCCTCCGCCCAGGTCCAGTTCAGTTTCCGGAGCAATATCGAGCACTGGCGCTATTTCGGCAAACATGTCGAGTGGGGCATCGGCAAAAAGATAGGTCACACCGAGCGGAACCCGTAGCCCGAAATGGGTATCGTCATCCCGGCTCATTAGGCGTCCACCGATGCCGTAATACCATGGGGTTGCACCTTTCAGCTCCGGAGTGCTCAGGGATGAATTATCGTGGAACAGGTA
>DRSQ01000201.1 GCA_011372505.1 Chlorobaculum parvum
ACGGGTGACCGCATTCGGCGGCAAGCTCCTCGATCAGCCCGCGAAGCAGGAAGAGGATCGACAGCGCTTTGGATGGAGCAATCTCCTGCACGGCAAGAATGCGGGTGATGCGCATGATCGGCTCGGCAGCCGGAACGGCGCGATCCATGACCGCATCGAGAAGCCCGTCAAGCTCGGCGGCGATGGCCGACGCGAGCAACGACTCGCGACTCTTCTCGCCAGGCAGCATCGCCACGATGGACGACAACCACCGTTCGAGCACAGCCTCACGGTTCTCATTAACTTTCTGTTCCCACGCTCTGGTCATAAGAGTTTTGAATAAATAGTTTTAGCAGAGCCGCAAACCACCGGTCATCAAAAACCGGCGGCAGAGCAATGATGCCCTCGTGAAGGCTTGAAAAACGGTCGAAGAGGCGAATCAAAATCAAGAACGACTCAGAAAGAATCTCTCCCATATTCAGCAGGGTTTTAACCCTGCGGACATTTGGCACTCTTACATTCATGTTGCCCCGGCTTTCAAGCCGGGGTCGAGATTTCGCTCCCTCCGATTAACGCTCTTCGGGACAGCTTTTCACGGTGTCAGGCGCATTTGGCCTGGAAGGCCTCATACACCGGATGCCAGGTATGGGCATCCTTCTCGAACGGAACTTCGAGATACTGGCACAGATACAGGGCGTTGCCGGCGGCAGCGAAATCGCCGCTTTTGAGCGCTTCGAGCGCCTTTTTACCGGCTTCGGCTGTATCGTTGCCCGTCAGGCGGGCCTGCCGCCAGTAGTTGACCGCCTCCTCGCGATAGACGGCGTTGCGCGGCAGCGCCTCAGCCGCTTTGAGATTGTTGACCTCGACATTGCGCACGCCGAAGGTTGCCGGCCAGCCGGTATCCGGCCAGTGCGACGAGGTTTCGATGGCCTGTTCGACCATCCGGATCACATCATCCATCATATTCGTTGCGATCTATCGGTTTGCGAAAACTGCCGACCGGCTCAGAGCCCGTCGCCCATGCCCATCTGGATGTAGCCGCAGGGGCAGACCAGGGAGCAGAGATGACAGCCGACGCATTTCGCATAGTTGGTATAGACTTTTTCACCCGCCGGATTGTCGCGGAAGCGCGTGATGGCCTCCTGCGGACAGAACGAGACGCACTGCTTGCAGTCGAAGCAGAAGCCGCAGCTCATGCAGCGCTCCGATTCGGCCTTGGCCTGCTCGTGCGTCAGCGCTTCGAGCAGCTCGTCGTGGTTGCCCACAACCTCTTCCGGCTCGATGGTGGCGCGCTTTGCCTGCGGGGTGTGCAGGAAGTAGAGCATATCCTGCTTGTGCGCCTTGGTGATTTCGCTGTAGGGCGTTTCGGGCATCGGCTCGCCTTTCAGGAAGGCGTCGATAGAGGCTGCGGCCTTGCGCCCGTGGCCAACCGCCGTGGTGATGAGATCGACCTTCAGGGCGTCGCCGCCGCTGAAGAGCTTGTCGTGGCCCGGAATGCGGAAGTTGCGATCAACCTTCATCCAGGGACCTTTGGTGCCGGCGTCGCCGAGGCCGGCAAAGTCGGTCGCCTGACCGATGGCCGCGACCACCATATCGGCTTCGATCTCGAAGGTCTCGCCACTCGGTTTGTAGCGCAGGAAAGGAATCGGAGAGTTCCACCCCTCTTCGCCCTTCTCTTTTTTGACCATTTTGGTGCAGCGCAGGCCGGTGACGCCCGACGCACCGCCGAGAATCTCCGCGGTGCCGGTCTGGAAGTACATGGCGGTGCCTTCGTTGGCCGCGTCGTCGAACTCGTTCTCGAAGCAAGCCATTTCCTCACGCGGTACGCCCGAGATGACGGTTGCTCTGGAGCCGAGGCGGAGAGCGAGGCGTGCCACGTCCATAGCCACATTGCCGTCTCCGATGACAACGACATTTTTACCTACGGGCACATCGTCGCCCATGACCTCGTAATTCCTGAGAAACTCGATAGCGTTGGTCGTGCCCGGCGTTCCCTCGAAACCGGGAACCGGCAAGCCGCGACCTTTCTGGGCACCGACGCCAAGAAAGACCGCTTCGTACTCCGCTTCGAGCTGTTCGAGCGTAACATCCTCGCCAACCCGAACACCCATTTTGGTTTCGACGCCGAGGTCGATGATGCGTCCGATTTCAGCTTCGAGCACCGCGCGATCCACGCGGTAACCCATGATGCCGTAGAGCACCATGCCGCCGAGCTTGTCGTTGGCGTCGTAAATCGTGACCGCGTGGCCCTTGCGACGAAGCTGGCAGGCTGCGGACAAGCCCGCCGGGCCGCCGCCGATCACCGCCACTCTCTTGCCCGTATCGGGGCCGGGGGCGGGCAATTTGAAGCCCTGTTCGATACCGTAGTTACCGATCACCTGCTCGACCGCGTTGATGGCCACGCTCTCGTCGTGCGCACCGCGGTTACAGCCACCCTGGCACGGATGCGGGCAGATTCTGCCCATCACCGCCGGGAAGGGGTTGGTGTTCACCGCCGTCTCCCAGGCCGCTTTCAGCGGGTCGTCGGACTGGTCGATGCCGCTGATGTAGCGGTTGATCGCGCGGATATCCTCTCCAGCCGGGCACTCCGCCGAGCAGGGCGGGGTCTGCCGGACATAGACCGGACATTTATGACTCTGATCCCCGAAGGCGACGATCTTGTCGGTTCCCGTCAATTCGCTGAATTCAGGGAAAACATACTCGGTCGCAAAATCGAGAATCGGATTTGATTCTGCATTCATGAGATTCTCCTTAATCGATTGGCTCCCCGGCTATCCGATTCGAGACGAACAGCCGGAGGTGGAATTCAGCTTAGAAACGGACGTGCGCCGACTGGTTAAAGGTAGTGCGAGCATGACGATAGCTGTCGATCATATCCTCGTCGAACGTGAGGCCGGTCTCCTCGAAGAAGCGCTTCCAGCCGATGCGGTCGATCCACTCGCCGACGCGCTCCCACGGACATCCGCCCTCTTTGTAGGCCTTCAGGATGCGACCGAGCACGTCGGTCACCTCCGGCCAGCGCGGAGGATTATTCGGCAGGTTGTGCGCCACAAGGCTCATGGTGGAGGGCTTCACGCGGGCGTTGCTGTTCTTGCCGCCAACCCAGATGGCGAACTTGGAGTGCTCGGGGTGGTTGATCTCCATGGCCGGGCACGCGCCGAAGCAGGCGCCGCAACAGATGCACTTGGCCTCATCGACCATGAGCGTCTTCTTGCCATCGACCACCGTCGGGCGGATAGCCGCAACCGGGCAGCGGGCCACGACTTTCGGCAGCTCGCAGGTAGTGACGAGATGGTCGTGGTTGATGCGCGGCGGACGGGTGTGCTTGACCACCACCGCGATGTCGGCCTGGCCGCCGCAGTTGATGGCGCAGCAGGAGGTCGAAAGACGCACCTTGTTGGGCATCTGCATATCCTTGAACTCGTTATAGACATAGTCCATCATCGACTTCACCACGCCCGAAGCGTCGGTGGCCGGAATGTCGCAGTGCAGCCAGCCCTGGGTGTGCGAAACCGACGAGACGCACATACCGGTGCCGCCCACGGGAAAGCCCATCGATTCCAGGTCGGCGATCATCGGCTCGACGTTCTCCTCATTCGGAGTCAGGAACTCGACGTTGTTGCGCACCGTGAAGCGCAGATGGCCGTCGCAGTACTTGTCGGCAATGTCGCACAGGCGACGAACCATGTCCACCGTATCCTGCCGCTGCGTTCCCGCCCTGACCGTCCAGATGGTGTCGCCGCTCTCGGCTACGTGTTTGAGAACGCCCGGCTTGGGGATCTCGTGATATTTCCACTTCCCGTAATTCTTCCTGACCACGGGATGCAGCGCCTCCTCGTAGGTATGAGGACCGGACTCTATGGTCTTCCAGGTTCTTTCCTGACTGCTCATGCTCTTTCCTGTAGGTTGGGCGCACCAGCTTTTTTAACAGGACTGGTGCGACAGTGAATGTTCTTTTTGATATTCAACGCCTTTGTTTATCGTCGTGAGCGGCCCGACAAGTCGGGACTGCGCAACAGATAAACGGAGACGCTCATCAATACCTGGCCTTGAAGTAGGGATTATCGCGCGGGCGAGAAACCTGGTTGATGTCGTGATCGATGCCGACACCTTCGAGGAACTGCTTCAGGCCGACGCGCTCGATGGTTTCGCCGATGCGCTCGTGGTCGAGTCCGGCGTCATCCCACCAGTCGATGATCTCTTCGATCTGCTCGATGAAGGCCTCGCGGTCTTCGTCGGTCTCCATCTTCATGAAGGGGATGATGAGCGAGCCCATGTTGACGCCAACCTTGAGGGTGTTCTTGCCGCCCATGAGCAGCGAGATGCCACGCTCCTTGCCGGGCGAGAGCGCCTTCGGCATGGCGTTGATGCAGTGCATACAGCGCACGCAATCGCGGGTGGCGATGGCAATGCCGCCATCCTTGAGAGTGATCGCCTTGGTGGGGCAGCGGCTGATGACGTTGTTGACCAGCGCGTCCACGCCACGTTCGTCGATCCACGCCTTGACCTCGTCCTGATCGATCTGGATCGCATCCTTCCAGGTGCCGATGACGGCAAGGTCAGAACGCATGATCGAGTTGGTGCAGTCGTTGGGGCAGGCGGAGAATTTGAACTTGAGCTTGTAGTTCCACTCCGGACGGTGAACCTGGCCGGAGAAGTGCTTGAGCGCCGTCAGGTGAAGCTTGAGGTTGTCGTAGCAGGCGTTTTCGCAGCGACCGGGGCCGATGCAGGAGACACCGGTACGCATACCGGCTCCAGCGCCACCGAGATCCCAACCGGCCTGGTTCAGCTCGTCGAAACACTCCTGAACCTTGTCCTGCTCGATGCCCTGAAGCATGATGTCGCCGGTCTGGCCGTGCAGGGCCATGATGCCGCTGCCGTGCTTTTCCCAGATGTCGCACAGCTCGCGAAGCATGTCGGTGTTGTAGTGCAGACCCGGTGCGGGCTGGATGCGCATGGTGTGGAACTCGGCTGCCTCGGGGAACTTGTCCTTGATCATCGAGTAGCGGGTGATGATGCCGGCACCGTAGCCATCGACTGTCACCAGCCCGCCCTTCCAGTAACCCATTTTGGTGTTGTACGAATATTCGAGCTGATCGAGAACGCCGCGCAGCATCGGCTTTTGCGTTCTTTCAGCCAACTCCTTGAAGCCGGTGATAAAGCTTGGCCAGGGGCCGCTTTCCAGCTCGTCGAGCATGGGAGTTTCGTTCAGGAATTTTCCGTTGCTGTCCGAACTGCCGCACCCGCCGCAATGACACCCGCCGTTCGTAGCGCTGTCGTTAGCACTCATGTTGCCTCCTTTGGTTCTCGATACTTTGGAGGCCGGCTTTCGCCGACCTGAATATTGTGGGTAGCCGTAGCCTTAAACGCAGCCGGTCGGCTTGGGAAGACCAGCAATCTTACAGGCCTGAAGGGCTGGGCCTTTGGGGAAAAGGCCATAGAGAAACTGTGAAGCCTCTTTCTTGTCCATGCCTTTTTCGGAAGCGACAGCCTTGGTGAGCACCTTCACGGCCGGAGCAATCTGATACTCCTGGTAGTAGTCCCTCAGAAACTTCACGAGGTCCCAGTGCCCCTCTTCCATTGAAATTTCTTCGCCTTCGGCGAGCTTGACCGCAACATCCTCGTTCCAGTCTTCGAGGTTTACAAGGTAGCCGTTCTCGTCGGTCTCATAGCTCATGCCATTCACTTCAATTGCCATAATGATTCTCCTTTTTGTGTGATGGTAAAGTTGCTGGCAGGTTCTGAATATTGGAGCACAACCCGCTCCCGCAATAATATTGATATACAGTTATATAGTTAAGAAAATGATTTCATTTTTTTTCAAAACAATTGTGAAACTTTTTCTCTTAACGCCGGGTTTCCCCTGACGAACCGGAATTGCTGAACGGCCCCCTAAGTATCGATGAACACAAAACAATTCAACCACATAGTTATATAGTTAGCAAAATATTTTTAAGCGAACAAGAGCTTGTGATAAAAAAAATCAGCGACAGAAACAAGACTTATTTAGTCTTTTTTAGGGAGACTCGGATTTGAAGTGTGCGGCAAGCTCGACAAAGCGCGTTGCCCAGTGAGGGTTAGCAGCCGCGTGAAGGTGCGCGTAGGATGCAAAGAGGTTCTTATAAAGAATGCCGTCCTCTCGACCCGTGAGTCCGGTTCCGCGCGCCACATCGAACTGGCATGCAAGCTCTGGCGAGCCTTCGGCGGGCTTTGAATAGTGAAACTCATGCGCCCGGATGCGCTCGTCGCCGCTGAACCACGGAGATGCGGTGCGGCTTTCAAGTTCGAGATAGCCACAGCCGGCGGGCTTGCGCTGATAGCCGATGTCGATCGGCAGCACGCCGCAGAGCGGCCATGTCTGCCCCTGCCACGTCGCACTGCGACACAGCCAGATAAGGCCGCCGCACTCCGCCCACGTAGGCATACCCGCCTCGATCCGCTCTTGCACATCGCGCATAAGGCCGGTGTTCGCGCTCAACTGCTCGAAGAACGACTCCGGAAATCCACCGCCGAGGTAGAGGCCGTCAATCTCCGGCAGCCGAGTCGCTTTCAGCGCGTCGATAAAGATCAGCTCCGCGCCGCTTGCGCGCAGGGCTTCGAGATTGTCGGGGTAGTAAAAGCAGAAGGCGTCATCGTGGAACACGCCGATTCTCGCTTTGGCGCTTGTTTGAGGCTTCGGGATTTTGATCGGCTCGGGCATGGACAGAGGCGGAGCCGAGTCGAACAACGCCCTGACCGCCGCGATGTCGCAATGCTTCGAGACCTGCCCGGCGGCGGCATCGATGAACGCCTCGGCGTCCGGCGACTCGCCAACCGCCACGAGGCCGAGGTGGCGCTCCGGCAGCACGAGCGAGGCGCTCGACGGAATCGCACCGAGCACCGGCACCTTGCAGAAGGTCTCGATCGCCTCCCGCTGCTTCGCCTCCTGGCGGGCGGTAGCGACATGGTTCAGGATGACGCCCGCAATGTTCACCTTCGGCGGCATCGCCATCAGCCCGAGCACCTGCGCTACAACGCCGCGATTGACGCGCCGCCCGTCGATCACCAGCACCACCGGCGCATCGAGCAGGGCAGCCAGCCCCGCGCTGCTGTCCGACCCGGCCATGTCAAGGCCATCGTGCAAACCGTGATTGCCCTCGATCAGCGCCAGTCCGCTGGGATGTTTTGACGTAGCGCGGACGAACGACTCGCGGCAAACCTCCGCGCCCATCATCCACGGATCGAGGTTGTAGCACTCCCCGCCGCTCGCCACGCGATGCCACATCGGATCGATGTAATCCGGCCCCTTCTTAAAGCTCACCACCGGCCCATCGCGCCCGAGCAGACGCAGCAGCCCCAGCGTCACCGTGGTCTTCCCGGCGCTCTTCCACGAAGCCGAAATCATCAGCCTCGGTATGGTGATAGCACTCAACTCGATACCTCCGGAAAAGCTCTCAGGCCTTCGGTTTCAGCTGATCAAGCCGAACCTTCGAGGTGAAAAAGTCGTCCGCGAACTCCTCGTCCACCGTTTCGCCCGCGCTGTTCACCAGCGGCTCCTCGTAATCGTTCCACCCGCGAAGCCCCGTCTTCAGCGACACCACATTCGTGAAACCCAACTCCTGCATGGTTTTGGCGGCAAACGCGCTCCGGCGGCCAGAGCGGCACACCACCACAATCTCCTTGTCGCGGCCCGTCACCAGCGCTGGAACGGTATCGTCATAATCCCACTCGCACGCCGACTCCAGCACGCCACGCGGCACATGGATCGACCCCTTGATATGCGCAGTCTCGAACTCCTTCGGCTCACGAACGTCAAGAATAATCAGCTCCGGATTCTCCGCCATCCGGTCAACCAGATTCCACGGCATAATCTCCCGAATCTCGGCAAAGGTCTTCTCCAGCAAGTCGTTCAAATGGCTCATCTTTATGAAATTCAATAGGTTAAAAAATTTCATTGCCATCCACGAACACGGACGGACAAGCGCAGCCAAAAGCTATAAAAATCAATTATATAACTGTTCAGTAATATAATAACAAGAATGGAGAATGCAATTGGGGGTTGGGAAAATGCGAGGGGGACAAAAACCGTCAAGTGAAAAGCCTTGTGTATCGCAGGAAATACACAACAACTTTTGTGTATCGAAAAAACGCACTCACGATACACAAAAGAATTTGAGAATGCCAAACAATACACAAAAGCAACTGCTATTTAAAGCAGTATTTGTTGTTCGGTAATCGACAATAACGCCGGGAAACAGAGCACTGCGGGCCGCCTGCCACTTCCTGCCTGTAGCTCCTTTAACACATCGGCAGTTTTCAGTTGCCTCAAAAGCCCCATTGCGGTGGGCTTGTGAATCCCTGCATCCTGAATAAAGTCAGTGGTTTTAAATATCGGGCGACTGAAAATAGCATCGAGAACCTGGATGCTGTATTGCGAGTGCGTCTGATCATGAATCAACTGCTTCATTTCATCATACAGCGACATAATAGCTCGAACCCGCCGACTGTTTTCCCTGGCTTGGATTTGCACGGCTTTGAGGAAAAAAGCTATCCAACCATTCCAGTCTCGAGAACGGGAAATACCCTGTAATGCAATATAATACTCATCTCTATGGGACTCGAGATAAGAGCTGAGATAAAACATAGGGTGCGAGAGCACCTTTTTCTGAAAAAGGAATAGTGGAATAAGAATCCGACCAATCCGGCCATTGCCATCTTTGAATGGATGCAAAAGCTCAAACTGGGCATGCACAACGGCAGTTTGCAAGAGCAGGTCGATGTCATTCGTAGACAAGTAATCCTGCCATGCTTCAAGATGATCCTGTAATTGTAGAGGATTGGGAGGGACAAAGGTCGCTTGTTCGATAGAGCATCCGATTGAGCCGATCCAATTCTGATCCTTTCTGAACTCACCGGGTCGTTTATCCTGCCCCCGAACACTATCCAGCAGCATTCTGTGCAAGTCTCTGATAAATGCCAGCGTAATAGGGCGCTCTGCAAGGTATTGCTGAGCTGAACGCAATGCCTTGCAGTAATTGAGAATCTCCTGAATATCCTTATACTTTTCACCCGTTTTCACTAGGCCAGCCTCCTGTTCAAGCACTTCATCGACTGTTGCCTGCGTACCCTCAATTCGTGAAGAGAGCGTGGCCTCTTCAACAGTCAGCGGAGAAAGCATAATCGCTGGATTGACAATCCCCTGCAGCAATCCATCATACCGAGCCAACTCGGCATTAGCCTCGCCGACAAGGGAAAACAGGCGCTGATAATCAAGCCCGGTTAAGGGTAAACGATCCGGGTCATAGGGTTGCATGCTCAATCCTCCTTTGCGCAATACCGATGATCTTTTTCAACACCAGACCAGATTGACTTTTTGGAGATACACGTTCTGTCATAAAAAATACATTAAAAGAAGTAAACACGCAGATTCCCGGTTGAATTAATCAACCGCTTATTAGAGAGCTACGCCTCTTTAAAATGCAATCCTCAGGGGTGCTATCCCATCATCCATTCTCCCCTCCCCAAACCCTCGGCACGTTAAATCCCCCTTGTTTGTTATATTTAAAGTTTGTGCCAGGCCGCGGCAGGCGAGGGACTTCGAAATTTTCAAACTCTCAGGTTTAACGATGAGCAATTCCGATCAGTCGCGGGTGCAGACGCAGAGTCTGTCGCCCGATAAAGTGATGAACAAACTGGTTTCGCTGGCCAAGCGGCGGGGCTTCATTTTTCCGTCATCGGAGATTTACGGCGGCCTGTCGTCGTGCTTCGATTACGGCCCGCTCGGCAGCGAAATGAAGAAGAATATCAAGGATTTGTGGTGGAGCGCAATGACACGCCGCCATCAGAACATCGTGGGCATCGATGCGTCGATCATGATGAATCCGACCGTGTGGGAGGCTTCGGGCCATGTGGCGAGCTTCAACGATCCGCTGATCGACGACAAAACCACCAAGCGCCGCTACCGCGCCGATCACCTGATCGAAAACCACATCGCAAAGCTGGAGCGCGACGGCAAGGAGGCCGAAGCGGCAGCTGTCAAGGTCGCGTATGAGGCTGCGGACGGCACTGAAGATCCGAACCGCACGCTCTACAATATCATTATCGAGGCAGGCATCAAGGCTCCCGATACCGGCTCGGCGGACTGGACGGAGGTGCGTCAGTTCAACCTGATGTTCCAGTGCAACATGGGCGCAATCGCCGGTTCGGGCGGCGTGGTCTATCTTCGTCCCGAAACCGCGCAGGGCATCTTCGTGAACTTCCACAACGTCCGCGAAGCGTCGCGCATGAAGGTGCCGTTCGGCATTGCGCAGATCGGCAAGGCTTTCCGCAACGAGATCGTGAAGGGCAACTTCATCTTCCGCATGGTGGAGTTCGAGCAGATGGAGATGCAGTATTTCGTCAAGCCCGGCACGCAGCTCGAAGCGTTCGA
>DRSQ01000202.1 GCA_011372505.1 Chlorobaculum parvum
AAGCGGCGCGATGGGATTGGGCCGGTCGAGCACCATGAAGGTAATGCCCACCTCGCGACATACCTCCATCGCGAGCTTCATGGTGGAGATGTAGGTGTAGCAGCGCACGCCGGCATCCTGCAAGTCGAACACCAGCACATCGATGGTTTTCAGCAGCTCGGGATCAGGCCGCCGCGACTTGCCGTAGAGCGAATAGACCGCGATCTTGCCGACTACCTCACTATTGCCGACCACCTCGCCCGCCTGCCGCTCAAGCGCGAAACCATGCTCCGGAGCCATAAGGAAATTCAAGTCAACGCCATCGCGCAGCAACACACAATAACCGGGCTCGCCGGAACGCGAAACCACAGCGGCATTGGTAATCATGCCGACCCGCCTGCCTTGCAGCGCAACGCACTGCTCAGCATCGAGCACATCGAGGCCATAGCGAAAAACTTCGGCCTGAGCTGCGGAGGTGGCAAGAACAATCAGAAACAACAAAAAAGAGGCAATGCGGCCCATGAGAAAACAGCCCTGGAGTTTTGCGGGGAATTTTGTGGACAGCTCAGTCTGATCCGACTTATCAGTCCACAAAACAGTAATAATAATATACCCCACCCCTGAGCAAAAGCGAGCCCCTAAACAAAAAAAGGCCGCACAACATGGCGCGGCCTTTGAATGGTGGTGGGGACAGGACTTGAACCTGCAACCTTCGGGTTATGAGCCCGACGAGCTACCAATTGCTCCACCCCACGATGTAAAGTCTTTTAATGTACAACTTTCATCGTAATTAACAAACAATTAACTGACAGAGTTCCCATTTATTCCCTCACCCTGCGGTTCGAGCAGGAAAAGAATCCCGTCAGCCCCCTCCACGGCAAGAATCATGCCCTGTGACAATTCACCCCGCATGGTGCGGTCGGCGAGGTTGGCCACCAGCACGACATTCTTGCCCACCAGCTCCTCGGGCTTGTAGTGCTGCGCGATGCCCGAAAGCACTTGGCGCTCTTCCGAGCCGACCTGAAGCTTCAGCTTGAGCAGCTTGTTGGCCTTTTTGACCGGCTCGCACTCAATCACTTTGGCCACGCGCAGATCGACCTTCTGGAAATCGTCGAAGGTGATCTCCGGTTTGAAGCTCATAGGCTCCGGCTGTTCACCAGCCTCGCGGCGTTCCGCTTCGGCAAGCAGCGCATCAATCTTCTTCAGCTCCGGCTCGAGGTCTTTGTCTTCTATCTTCGAGAAAAGAATTTCAGACGAACCAAGCAGCTTGTGCCCCTTCTTCAACCCCGGTTCGAGCGCCTTGCGCCAGACAGGATTGCCGGGTTCGACGAGATCGTCGATGCTGCCCTCGAAGCCGAGCATATTCCAGATGCGATCGGCGGTTTCCGGCACGATCGGCCAGAAGAGCAGTGCGAGTGTGTGGCAGAGGTTGAGCGACACGGCCATCGTGCGGCCTGCCGCTTCGGGGTCAACCTTGATGACCTTCCACGGCTCGCTCTCGGTGAGGAAGCGATTGGCGAAGCGGGCAATCTCCATCGCCTGCGTCGCGGCTTCGCGGAAGTGGAAGCCATCGAAGGCCGCTTCGAGCTTGCCGAAGCTCGCCAGCCAGTCGATGCCGAGGCTGTCCCACGCTTCGAGATCGATGTCGCACGGCACCTCGCCGCCGAAGCGCGCATTCGTAAAATCGATCGATCGCTTGATGAAGTTGCCGAGCGTGTCGGCCAGCTCACCGTTGGTGCGGTTCTGGAAGTCGCTCCAACTGAAGTCGGTATCCTTGTTCTCCGGATAGTTCATCGCGATGCTGTAGCGCAGCGTGTCCGCCGGGAAGCGTTCGAGGAACTCGCCGAGATAGACCGCGTAGTTGCGCGATTTGGAGAACTTGCGCCCCTCGAAGTTCATGAACTCCGATGCGGGCACGTTGTCGGCCAGCTCGTAGCGCCCCTCGCTGCGTCCCTCGTTCCAGGCCATCAGGATCGCCGGGAACATCAGCGTGTGGAACACCACGTTATCTTTGCCGATGAAGTTGATGATGCGCGTCTCCGGGTCCTGCCAGTAGCGCCGCCACGCCTCTGCATCGCCCTGCTTTTCGGCCCACTCCTTCGTGAAGGAGATGTAACCGAGCACCGCGTCGAACCAGACGTAAAGCACCTTGCCCTTCGCCTCTTCGGAGTCGAGTGGCAGCGAAATACCCCAAGCCAGGTCGCGGGTAATGGCGCGGTCGGCGAGGCCCTGGTTGAGCCAGGTGCGCGAGTAGTTCACGACGTTCGAGCGCCAGTCGCCTTTGTGCCCTTCGACGTAGTTTTCGAGCTGCTGCTGATAGCGCCCGAGCGGGAAATACCAGTGCAGGGTTTCGCGCAGCTCCGGCGTAGCGTCGGAGAGCTTGCTTTTGGGGTCGATCAGCTCGGTCGGGCTCAGGTGCGTACCGCACTGCTCGCACTGGTCGCCGTTCGCGCCGGGCGCTTTGCAGACCGGGCAGGTGCCGGTGATGTAGCGGTCGGAGAGAAAGCGGTTCGCCTTCGGATCGAAAAACTGCTTCTCGGTTTTCTTGACGAAAATCCCCTTCTGCTCGATTTCAGAGAAAAACTCGCGGGCGGTCTCGTGGTGCACCGGGCCGCTGGTGCGACCGTAGTAATCGAAGGAGATACCGCACTTTGCGAACGCATCGGCGTTCATCTTGTGGTAGCGATCCACCACATCCTGTGGCGAAATGCCCTCCTTGTCGGC
>DRSQ01000203.1 GCA_011372505.1 Chlorobaculum parvum
ACTGGGAGGGCCGCCCGGTACGAAACTTCAACGCCATGCTCGATGCAAAACCGGTCAACGCCTGAGGAGGTTTTATGAAATTCTTTATCGATACCGCCAGTCTCGACGAAATCCGCGCTGCCAATGAACTTGGCGTGCTTGACGGCGTCACGACCAACCCGTCGCTAATCGCCAAAATCGTCAAAGACCCGGCCAACTTCACCTACGCCGACTTCAAGGCGCACATCAAGAAAATCTGCGACCTCGTCGATGGCCCGGTCAGCGCCGAGGTCACCACGCTCAAGTCGGAGGAGATGATTGCCCAGGGCGAGGAACTCGCGGCCATCCACGAGAATGTGGTCATCAAGTGCCCGCTTACGGTCGAAGGCCTCAAGGCGATCAAGCACTTCTCGTCCAACGGCATCAAAACCAACGCCACGCTGGTCTTTTCGCCAACGCAAGCGCTGCTCGCTGCCAAAGCCGGAGCCGATTTCGTCAGCCCCTTCATCGGACGCCTCGACGACATCAGCACCAACGGCATGGAGCTGGTCAAGCAGATCGTCACGATTTTCGACAACTACGGCTACCTCACCGAAGTGCTCGTCGCCAGCATCCGCCACCCGCTCCACGTCGTCGAAGCCGCGATGATGGGGGCCGACGTCGCCACCATCCCCTACGCCGTCATCAGCAAACTCGCCAACCACCCGCTGACGGATAAAGGGTTGGAGAAATTTATGGAGGATGCCGGGGTGATGAAGCTGTAAGGCGCAGAGGCATCATATGTTTAAAAAGCCGGATGTGTTACTGCATGTCCGGCTTTTTTTGTGTTATAGGCAATCGCACCTCGTCGCTTGACGTGGACTGGCGCGTTCCGTTCACAATGCCTGATAAACAGCAACACACCGATTTTTTTGTGCAATCCTATACTAAGCGCGTGTGAAATATCGGCGTGCTGCGCTTGTTTCCCGTTGTCAATCGAATATCTTAGCTGACGAATTGTTTATCCAATAAATCCCTATAAAAAATAATGCAGAAACAGGTTGATATTCTGGTGATTGGCGGCAGCGCTGCCGGTATTGTGGCGGCGACGACGGCTCGGGCGTTTTATCCCGATAAAGAGGTGATGATCGTGCGAAAGGAGCAGGACGCTGTGGTGCCTTGCGGAATTCCCTACATCTACGGAACGCTGAAAGGGGTCGATCAGGATATTATTCCGACCGGCCACATTGCCGAGGCTGGCGTGGAGCTAATGATTGACGAGGTGAAGAGCATCGACAAGGAGTCGAAAACTGCGACGACTTCGTCGGGCATGGTGATTTCGTGGGACAAGCTGGTGATTGCGACCGGCTCTGTGCCGAAGGTGCCGGGGTGGCTGCCGGGCACCGGACTCGACAATGTGTTCACGATTCCCAAGGATTCTCACTATCTCGAACAGGTGCAGCACGCGCTGGAGAAGAGCAAGAAGGTGGTGATTATCGGCGGCGGTTTTATCGGTGTGGAGATTGCCGACGAGCTGAGTAAGAAGGGGTTCGATATCACGCTGGTCGAGCTGTTGCCGCACTTGTTGCAGATGGCTTTCGACCAGGAGCTTTCGGTGCGCGCCGAGGAGATTCTCGCCGCTGAAGGGGTGAAGCTCAGGCTTGGCCGCAAGGTCGAGCGGATCGAGGGCGACGGAGCTGTCTCCGCCGTGTGGCTCGAAGGCGGCGAGTTGCTGGAGGCCGACTTGGTGATTCTCTCGACTGGCTATCTGCCCAACACGACGCTGGCCTCGGAGGCGGGCATCAAGCTCAACGAGCTTGGAGCGATCCGCGTGGACGAGTACATGCGCACCGAGGACAAGGATATTTTCGCGGTGGGCGACTGCGCCGAGAAGTTCAGCTTTTTCACCCGCATCGTCAAGGGGCTGATGCTCGCCTCGACGGCCTGTTCGGAGGCGCGCATCGCCGGGATGAACCTCTACAAACTCTCGCGCCTGCGGACGTTCGGCGGCACGATGTCGATCTTTTCGACCGCGATTGGCGGCACCACCTTCGCCGCCGCCGGCGTAACCGAGCGGGTAGCCATCGAGCGCGGATTCGACATCGTCAGTGCCTTTGCGCAGGGCATCGACAAACATCCGAAGTCGCTGCCGGGCGTGCACAGCCAGTGGGTGAAGCTGATCGTCAACCGCGAGTCAGGCCTGGTGCTCGGCGGTTCGGTGATGGGCGGCGCGAGCGCGGGCGAACTGATCAACGTGATCGGGGTGATTATCGAAAACAAGATGACCATCCACGAGGTGCTCACCTTGCAGTTCGGCACCCACCCGCTCCTGACCGGCCCGCCGACCGGCTATCCGCTGCTCAAAGCTGCGGAAACCGTTGCAAAGAAGTTGCGGGCGTAAGCGTCGGGCAACTCGTCACCTTCAGCACGGGAACCCGCAACAGGCTCTCCCGGTTTTGTAGTTACTAACCGTAATCACAAGACCGGGAGTTTTGCGTTATGGCATCCTGCATCAACGATCATCTGAAGCGCTATGGCGGTCTTGCCGTGGGCCGGGAGGAGGAGCAGAAGCGGTACTTCGATGAGAAGCGGCTCTATGCGTTGCAGATCGAGACCACCGATGCGTGCCAGCAGGGGTGTATTTTCTGCTACGCCGGTTCGACGCCGTGCGAACGCAACGGGCTGACCTCCGATGAAATCCGCAGCCTGCTCCGTGACGCGGCGGCGCTGGAAGTTCGCGCTATCGACTGGCTCGGCGGCGATCCGCTCGTGCGCCCGGACTGGTACGAGCTGATGCAGTATGCTCGTTTGCTGGGACTGGTGAACAATGTCTGGACGAGCGGGTTGCCACTGAAAAGCAAGGATGTCGCCGCCAAAGTGCACGAGGTGAGCGAGGGCGGCTTCGTGTCGATACATGTCGATTCCATCACGCCGGAGGTCTATGCGAAGCTGCATCGCGGCGGCAATCCGCACTTCATCGATGCCATCGTCGAAGGGGTCGATAACCTGCTCGCTCTCGGCAAGCCCGCCGACATGATGATTAACTGCATCACCTACACGTCGTTGCAGGGGCCTGACGACGCCATCAAAACCATGCGCTGGTGGTTCCGCGAGAAGGGGCTGCGCACCTGCCTGACCATGTTCAATCCCGCCGGAATGGGCGCGGAGTGGCGCTCGCTGGAGCCGGGCCTCGACGAGGTGCAGCGGGTTTACACCGAGCGCGACCGCATCAACTACGGCGGTGACAATATCTCCATCGCCGCGATGGACACCGACAAATACTACTGCGGCACGATGGCCACCGTCACCTTCACCGGCGACGTCACGCCGTGCTCGGTGATCCGCGACGGCGTGGCCAACATCCGTACGACGCCGTTCTGCGACATCATCGCCAGGTACCGCGACACCCTCGTGCACGCCGCGCTGCACGACGTGCATAACCTGTCCGCGCCATGCGACTCTTGCGTTAACAACACCCACTGCTGGGGCTGCCGGGCCAGCGCGTATCACTACAACGGCGATGCGGACGGCCTCGATCCGAAGTGCTGGCTGATCCGCATAGCAAAATCATCAGATTAATTCTAATATTTAACAGCGAGGTTCGTCATGGCCAGAAAAAAACTCGATGTGACGATCGGAAGCGTCAACGAAGTCTATGACGGCGCGGGCGGCATTCTCTGGGAGATGTTGATGGGCGAGCAGATTCACGTCGGCGCGGAAGCCGAGACTGACGTACTTGCCCAAAAAGCCGGGATCGGCGCGGAAACACACCTGCTCGATGTGTGCAGCGCGCTCGGCGGCCCGGCGCGGTACCTCGCCAAAAAGTATGGCTGCCGCGTGACCGGCCTCGACGCAACCAAGCGGATGGATGAGGAGGCCAATCGCCGTACCAAAGAGGCGGGCCTCGATGACAAGATCGATTACCGTTTGGGCAACGCGCTCGATATGCCTTTCCAGGCAGGAACCTTTGACGTGGTGTGGGGGCAGGACGCGTGGTGCTACATCACCGACAAGGAGCGGCTCATCGAGGAGTGCGCCCGCGTGCTCAAGCCGCGTGGCACGCTCGCCTTCACCGACTGGCTCGAAGCCGGCCCGATGACCGATGAGGAGTGGACGGCGCTCAACACCTTCATGGTCTTTCCCTACATGGAGACGCTCGACGGCTACGCCGCGCTCGCCGAAACCGCCGGGCTCAAGGTCGTCGAAAAGGAAGACCTCTCCGCTGATTTCGCGACGCACGTGCAAGGTTACCTCGACATGGTGCAGAACCAGTTTCGTCAGGCGATCATCGACAATTACGGTCAGGAGATGTACGATGCGGTCGAGCAAGGCATCACGCTCTGGCGCGACGCCTCGGCGGCGGGCAAGGTTGGCCGGGGACGGTTGATCGCGAAAAAGCCGGAAAACTGAGAAACGACATTGTCATGTTTTCGGTATGTTTAAAGCAGTTCATGTTCAGTAAAACACTTACCGGTTTCATGACGGATGGTTGGGCCCGGTGATTCGCTCTTTTGTGCAGTATGACGGATTCGGGTGATCGGAAAAAACGGGCCGTCGGGCTGATTGGCGCGATTGCCATCGGCATCGGCGGCATGGTTGGCGGCGGGATTTTCGCGGTGCTGGGCGAGGCGGTGGCGCTGGCCCACAAAGCGACGCCCGTCGCCTTCCTCTTTTCGGGCATCATCGCCCTCGTCACCTCGTACGCCTACGCCAAGCTCTCCGTGCGGTTCCCGAGCCGGGGCGGCACGGTGCTTTTCGTCGATCAGGCGTTTGGCAGCAATCTCGCCTCAGGCAGCGTCAATCTGATGCTGTGGCTGAGCTATCTGGTGACCATCGCGCTCTACGCCGTGGCGTTTGCGTCGTATGCCGAGACCTTTTTCCCCGGCCTCCATTCGAGCCTCTTCCGGCACGCCATGATCAGTCTGGTCATCGTGCTGCCGACGCTTATCAATCTGGTCAGCGCCTCGTTCGTCAGCAAATCCGAGACGGCGATTGTGGCGCTCAAGCTGCTGCTGTTGCTGCTCATTCTCGGCTTCAGCGCTCCGGCGCTCGCCTCGAAGCCCGTCACCCTTCCCGCGCCCGGCGCCGTGCCGTCAATTTTCATGGCGGGCATGGTGATCTTTGTCGCCTACGAAGGGTTCGAGCTGATCGCCAACGCTTCCGGGGAGATCGTCAATCCGGCGCGGAACCTGCCGCGGGCCTTTTACGCTTCGGTGCTGGTGGTGATCGCGCTCTACATGCTGATTGGCTACGTGACCGTGCAGGCGGTGCCGGAGGCGCAACTCATGCGCGCCAAGGATTACGCCCTCGCCGTGGCCGCCCGTCCGGCGCTGGGGCAGACCGGTTTCGTCATCGTTTCGGTCGCGGCGTTGCTTGCCACCTTTTCGGCGATCAACGCTACGATTTACGGCAACGCGCGGCTTGGCTATTTCCTTGCGCGCGACGGCGAACTGCCGGAGATTTTCGACCGGCAGGCGTGGAACGAGCCGGTGATGGGCGTGGTGATGACCGCCGCAATCAGCCTCATCATCGCCAATGCGATTACGCTGACCGAGATTGCCGTTATCGCCAGCGCAAGTTTTCTCTGCATTTTCGCGCTTATCAACGCCAGCGCGTTGCGGCTGCGGCGGGAGACCGGCGGGCGTGGCGTCGTCTTCGCGGCGGGCGTGCTCCTCTGCTCGGCGGCGCTGCTCGCTTTATTGCTGCACGCCTCCGCCGTCTCGGGCAAGGCGATTCCGGTGTTTCTCGGCTTCATCGCTTTTTCCGTTCTGTTCGAGCTCACCTACGGCGCGGTCGTGCGCGGCCATTTTCTTGGTCGCCAGTACGGTCGCCATCGTCACAAGGCTTGAGCGCAACCCCTGGCTGCAAGACTTGCGGTTCGGCCTTTCCGGCCCGGTATTGTATTTTTGGGTCTTGCCAATCTATTGATCTGTTGTTTATGCTGCTGTTTTCACTTTCGGTTGTTATCGGGCTCGTTGTGCTGGTCTGGAGTGCGGGGCTTTTTGTTGATGGCTCCGCCGCCGCCGCGCGCTATTTCAGGCTTCCTCCGCTGCTTATCGGTATGCTCATCATCGGTTTCGGCACTTCGGCTCCCGAAATTGCCGTATCGACGCTCTCCTCCATGCAAGGCAACTCGGACCTCGCGCTGGGTAACGCGCTGGGCTCCAACATCACCAATATAGCGCTTATCCTTGGCGTGACGGCGCTCATCAACCCGATTGCCGTGCAGTCCAGAATTCTGAGAAAGGAGTTGCCGATCCTGGCCGTCGTAACGGCTATCACCGCTTATTTCCTTTCCGACGGTGTTCTTGACCGGCATGACGGGATCATTTTGCTGGTCATGTTCGCCCTGTTTACCGGCTGGTCGATCTGGGAGGGCATTACGAAATCGACCGATGAATTTGGCGAGGAGATAAAGCAGGAGCTTGAGCTGCATGAAATGCCGATCAGCAAGTCGTTTTTCCTGATCGTTGTCGGCTTCGTGCTGTTGCTAGTCAGTTCTCGGATGCTGGTCTGGGGGGCGGTCGGGATTGCCGAGGGGCTTGGCGTGAGCAATCTGGTGATCGGCCTGACGGTGGTGGCCATCGGCACCTCGCTGCCGGAGCTGGCCTCATCGGTTGTGGCCGCGCGAAAGGGTGAAGACGATCTGGCGCTTGGCAACGTGATCGGCTCGAACCTGTTCAACACGCTGATCGTGATCGGCATCGCCGGAGCAATCCACCCTGCACAAATCGGCCCGAGCGCGTTTTTCCGCGACGTGACGGTGATGTCGCTCCTGACGGTGTCGCTCTTCGTGCTCGGCTACGGGTTCCGCGGCGCGGGCACCGGCCGCATCAACCGCCTCGGCGGCGCGCTGCTGCTCTGCTGCTACATCGGCTACACCGCGTATCTGCTGCTGACGACAATCGGGTGAGGGAAAAGGACGAAGGGGAAGGCAGAAGCTCTCCCCCCTCATTTTGTATTTCTTTAATACTTGGCCAGCGTGATGACTGATGAGTTGCCTGAGTGCGCCTCGTGCTCAGCTGTCCATACCTTGTCACTGGGGTAGTAGCCTTCAAAGAAATCGACGTAATCATCGCCATTTGACTTCAGGATCGTTCCTATATCATTGCCTAATTTAACTGTCGCGTTTTTGATAAGGGTCAAAGCGCCAGCACTTGGTCCCGCCAGCGCGATTGCCGAGATCAGTGATGATAAAGAAGAGTTATTGATAGCCTCAGCGGTTTCCGTCATAGCTTTTCCGAACTTCCTCGTCTCCTCATCGGACTCCCATAACTGTATCCGGATAGCCATGCCGCCGGTAATGGTGCGTTTTGGAAACAGATTGATACCTTCGCCGATAAACTCCCGAACCTTGCCAACTCTCATGGGGATGATGACGCTGTTGGGGTCTGCATCTGCTCCCGGGTACTGGCATATGGGCTCTCCGCTCAAATCCCAAGCCCAAGCCACGAAGTACACATTGTTTTTGGAACTGAACACATTCCCTAGAAAACCGTTGAATCCTTCTGTCAGCTTTATATTTTTTAACGCAAGGCCTCTTGGTTCAGGCGACTGTGTGTACTCAAACGATTTTGGGGTAGAGGTTCGTGAAAGTTCGCTCAATTCCGAAAAGGTGGAAATTCCTTTCAGAGGGGTAAATGACTCGATAGCCTGTTTCTTTGCTGTAACAGCAAAACGGTCGATAGCGCCTGTTTGAATGAGTGCCATGGTAGTAAAGTTTTAGTTTGACCGAAAAAACGCGTAAGCGTTTATGGACTCTGTTTTGGTGATAATATCACTCTTTCTAAAGAAGCGTATAAAAAGCTTGTTTTTGTGCTTTCGTTGATCTTTTAAAGTTTTTTTTAACAAAAAAAACACCCCTTTTCATTGCATGAACAGCAAGAATAGATCGATTCCCGTAGAGTGTTATCCCTGCCTTTTTGAGCAGTTGCTTTCGCTGACCAAGATTACCGGCATGGAGGATGGGCAGGGCAAAGCGCTGTTCGAGCATTCGATGCGTGAATTGCTGGAGAGTCGGGGCGAGGGTCTTGTGCCGCAGCATGTGATCCGCAGTGCCACGGACAAGGCGATTGCGCTGTCGGGTCGTGATGCTGATTTCGATCCGTATCGGGAGATCAAGCAGCGGTCGAACGATGTCGCGCTGGCGTTTGCCGATGAGTTCCGCGCCAGAATCCTCGACTCCACCAAACCGCTGGAGGAGGCCGTTCGGGTTGCAGCGGCGGGCAACATCATCGATTTCGGAGCCAAGCGGCACGGCTCACTCGATGTCGAACATGAGGTGCGGACGATCGGTGAACGGACGTTCGGGCGCTTCGATTTCGAGGCCTTCTTGTCGCATCTGCAATCGGCGAGGCGCTTGCTCTACATTTGCGACAACGCCGGTGAGATCGTCTTCGACCGGCTCTTCATCGAAGAGATCATGCGGCACTTCCCGCAGCTCGACGTCACCTGTGCGGTGCGCGAGCGCCCGGTGATCAACGATGCGGTGATGGCTGACGCCCGGTATGCGGGACTCGATAAGGTGGCCACGGTGATCTCCTCGGGCAGCGTCTATCCCGGCACGCTGCTCGAAGAGGTTTCGGACGATTTTATCCGCTTGTTCGACGAAGCCGACCTGATTATTTCAAAAGGGCAGGGCAACTTCGAGACTCTGCTCGATGAAGCCGATGAGCGGTTCTTTTTCATCCTTCGCATCAAGTGCGACCAGATGTCGAAGCTCTCGGGCATCGCCAAAGGCGAGCTGGTGCTCATGCAGGGCGGCACGCACCGGCGCGAAACAGCGTCATGACCGGATAAACGAAATGGGCTGAACCATGAATAAGAATATCGTCATCAGACCGGAAACGCCCGGCGACATCGAGGCCATCACCAACCTCACCATTGCGGCGTTCGCGACGCTGGAGGTCAGTAATCATACCGAGCAGTTCGTCATCGAAGCGCTTCTAAAGCTAGAGTGCTGACCATTTCGCTGGTGGCGGAGCTTGATGGGCGCGTCGTCGGGCACATTGCTTTTTCACCAGTCACCATGTCGGATGGCACGGCTGGTTGGTATGGCCTCAGTCACGATGGCGTGCCGCCGGAGGTCTTTTTCGCGTTTTCGTTTGGTGCGGTGTTACCGCAAGGCACCGTCTCGTTCAACGAAGCCTTCATGGTCTCCGGCCCGTGCGACTAATCGCTATCGGTAAACGGATTCTATCTTTACCCTTGCCGTCCCTTTTTCATAGAAGCCAAGCTCTTTGGCGGCCTGGGCGCTCAGGTCGATCACGCGGCCATCGACGAACGGCCCCCTGTCGTTGACCCGGACCACAATCGAGCGGTTGTTGTCGAGGTTGGTGACTCTGACCAACATGGGGAGCGGCAGGTATTTGTGGGCGGCACTGGG
>DRSQ01000204.1 GCA_011372505.1 Chlorobaculum parvum
CATGTACGCCAGCGAGTTGTGGTCGCGCCCCTCCTTCGTGCCGTGCATGTGCAGCACCTTGGCTCGCGACAGGTAGCGGCGGAGATAGTCGGCGGTCGGGAAGCCGTAGTATTCGAGATGCCCCACGTCGAGCGTTACCGAAAAGCCGAACTCTTCGACGACCGGCCAGACGATCTCGAAGGGGTAGTTCAGGTTTTCGGCGCAGAACATCGAGGCCGGTTCGCAGCAGCCGTCGAGCAACATCTTCGCTGAATCGGCGAGGTTATCAGCAAAACGTGCGCGCTCTTCGTCGGAAAATTCGTTGATGTCCACTCCCTTGCCCGCCTCGAAGTGCATGACGAAAACGGACTTTGGCAGCGCCTTCGTGAGATCGATGATCCGGCGGCATTTGCCCACCGAACGTTCGCGCTCGGCGCGGTCGTTGTTGCCGAGATACACGTCGAGCGGCAGGTGCACCGAGTAGGTGAGGTCGTGCTTTGCTGCAAGATCGACAAGCTCGGCGATCACCTCCGGCGAGGGCAGGTTGCTGAATTCGTCGGACTCGAAGAGCACCAGTTCGATGTCCTGCACCTTGCTCGCAAGGTAGCGCACGTTGGGTAGAATGTCGTCCGGAATGATGTAGGACGAGGTGCCGAGTCTGAACGGGTACTTCTTCATTTATCGTTGCGATTCCGGCCACGCGCGGTTGAGCAGGACCGTCAGTTCCTGGATTCCTTTCCACTCCGTCGCTCCGGCGTTGCGGAGCCTTGACAACATTTCGGCAGCCTCCTTGCCCGGCGAGTAGTCGCGCTTGTCAAGGCCAGAGGCGATCCAGACTGGCTTGCCTGCCTCGAGCGCTTCGGCGGCGAGCCGGAGGTTCACGAGGTTGCCGGGGCCGATGGGCACCGGGCCGATCACCACGCCGTCGGCTTGCGACACCATCGCGGCGGCCTGCCGGAACGCTTCGCCGCTGACCGCCGAGAAGGGCTGTTCGAGCACGCACGAAATCTCGAGAGCGCGGGCCGCTTCGGCGTCGGAGTCGAGCCGGTTGAGCACGCCGGATGTCACCTCGAACCCCTCGATGGAGAGCCGCCGGAACAACTCGATGCCCGAACCGCCACCGCAGATGACGTGCAACCGCTTGCGCAGTGCCGGTCGGCGCAGCAGCTCGTCGAGCGCGCCGCTCACCACCGGATTGCCGCTGAAGGGGTCGCGCCGCACACGCAGTTCACAGTCGTAAACGCGGCTGAGCAAATCGGCCTGCATCACCTCCTCCGGCGAGCCGTTTTTCACCAGCCGCCCGTGCTGCACAAGCATCAGCCGCCCGGCAACCTGCGCGGCGAGGTTGAGGTCGTGGCTCACTAGCAGCACCGTAATCTTCTGCTCGCGGTTGATGTTCATCAGGATACGGAGCACCTCCTGACTGTGGTTGATGTCGAGGTGCGCAATCGATTCATCGAGCATGATGATACGCGGCTCCTGCGCCAGAGCCATCGCGAGCGCCGTGCGCTGCTGCTCTCCGGCGCTCAGCTCGTTGAAGCGGCGCTCCTTCATGTCGAAGACGTTGGTGTAGATCATCGCCTTCTCAACGCTGTCGTAGTCGCGCCCCTCCAGCCCCGTCCAGCGCCCGCGCAGGTTGCGGCCCAGCATCACGATTTCGCCCACCGTGAAGGCCATCGGCGAGTCGAGCTTCTGCGGCACCACACCGATGAGCGAAGCGCGCTCGCGCGGTTTGAGCGACGAGACCTCGCGCCCGAACACCTCGACCTTGCCCTCTGACGTCTTGAGCAAGCCGGTGGCGGTTTTGAGCAAGGTGCTCTTGCCGGAGCCGTTCGGGCCGATCAGCGAGACGAACTCCCCCTCGGCGATCTCGAAATCGACGCCGCGTAGCACCGTGCGCCCCTTGTAGCCGGAGGTGACGCCACGGAACGCGAGAGCCGTTGAAGGATCAGTCGTTCCAGGCATACTTCATCCTTTTTCGCAAGACGATGAGGAAAAACGGACCACCCGCCAGCGCCGTCACGACGCCGACCGGGATTTCGATGGGAGCCATGACGATGCGGGCCAAAGCGTCGCAGAGCACGAGGAACGCTCCGCCGCCGAACGCCGAGGCGGGCACGAGCCAGCGGTGGTCGGGGCCGAAGATCGCCCGCATGACGTGCGGCACGATGAGGCCCACAAAGCCGATCATGCCACCCATCGAGACCGCCGTGGCCGCCAGCAGCGTCGCGAGCAAGAGGCTCGAAACGGTCACCGTCCCGGCGTTCAGCCCCTGATAGTGCGCCATTTCGCGGCCCAGCGTCAGCACGTTCAGCGCCGGAGCGAGAAGCCACAGCGCCACCGACGCACCCGCGATGAAAAGCAGCGCGACGAGCTGGTCGCCCCACGACGAGGGCTGAAGGTTGCCGAGCATCCACCACATCACGGTGTGCATCCCCTCGACATTGGCCGTCGAAACGAGGAACATGATGACGCTCGAACAGATCGCGCTCACGATCACGCCGGAGAGGATCAGGCTGTACACCGACGGCATACCGCCGCCCTGACCCGCGATGGCGTAGACCGCAAAGAGCGTGATGACGGCGAAGAAAAAAGCCGTGACCGGAAGCCCCGCCGCGCCGAGAATTCCGCCGCCGACAAGGATGCTCAAGGCCGCACCAAGCCCCGCGCCGCCGCTCACGCCGAGCACATACGGTTCGGCCAGCGGATTGCGCAGAATCGCCTGAAACACCGTGCCGGAGGTCGAAAGCGCCGCACCGACGAGCATCCCCATCACGAAGCGACCGAGCCGCAAGTCGATGATCGCCCTTCCCGAAACGGTAGCCGTGTCGGGAAGGCCGACGCCGGACGGACCGAGCAGCAGCGAAAGACCGAGCAGCGCCGGAATCGCCGCCGCCAGCAGGAGCGCACGCCGACGGTTCACCGGCGAACCCTGAACGATCATCGGGCGGCAACCGTCGCCACCCTTCATTTTATTCGAGCGCGTCAGGCTCACTCCTCCACGCCAGCCTGCGACAGCAAGCCCTGCTCGTAGCCGTGCTTGACCATCTTCATCTCGGTCACGGTATCGGCCAAATCGATCAGCTCCTGCGGCGCGTTGCGACCGGTCAGCACGATGATCTTGTCACCGGCATCGACAATCGCCTCGACGAGCGGCTGGAGCGGGATGATCCCTTTCGAGGCCGCGTAGCACACCTCGTCGAGCAGCACGAAGTCGAACTCGTCGGACTCCAGCGCATCGAGCGCCTCCTCGAAGCCGAACTCGGCGGCCTGCGTGTGCTTCTCCATCATGGGACTTTCGGGGTCGGTTGGCAGGAATCCCTTGCCGTAATGATCCCACTCCACCTCCTCGAAGCGGGTGAAAAAGAGCACCTCGCCGACCCCCTCCTGCGCCTTGACGAACTGGATGACGCGGGCTTTCATGCCGTGACCGACCGCACGAGCGAGCATACCGAACGCCGCCGTGCTCTTGCCCTTGCCGTTACCCGTAAAAAGAAGAACCCGTTTCTGTGACATAAATTTGATTGATTTATAAAGTTATCGCTCTGAAAACAATAGCTCACAAAATGCGCTAAAAGAAGAAATTGGGCTAAAGCCCTTATTTATTTTGTCTTATCCATAAACCCCAGACTAAAGTCCGGGACAATTTTTGAAGAGTCTTATTGGGCGAAGTAA
>DRSQ01000205.1 GCA_011372505.1 Chlorobaculum parvum
AGTGTGCCCGCCGGGAAGCACGACCAGAAGGCGTCCATCGCCGTCAGGCCGTCCTGCAACTCACCCCGGACGTTGCTGACAATGTGCATGACGTGCGAGTACTTTTCGATAATCATCATCTCGTTTGTCTCGACCGTGCCGATCTTGGCGATGCGCCCGATGTCGTTGCGGCTCAGGTCAATCAGCATCAGGTGCTCGGCCCGCTCTTTTTCGTCGGAAATCAGCTCCTGGGCATTGCGCTCGTCCTCCTCGAAGCTCTCGCCGCGCCGCCGAGTTCCGGCGATGGGGCGGGTATCGACAATCCGGCGTCCGGCGTGGTCGCGCTCGACCTTGACCAGCAGCTCGGGCGACGAACCGACAACATGGAACTCCTCGAAATCGAAAAAGTAGAGATAGGGTGAGGGATTGATCGTGCGGAGCACGCGATAGACGTCGAACGCGCGGGTGTTCAGTTTGCGCTGCAAGCGCTGAGAAATCTGCACCTGGAAGATGTCGCCGCTCAGGATGTACTCCTTGGCTTTGAGCACCTTTTCGTAATACTCCTCGCGCGTGGTGTTCGAGACAACCGGCTCGGGCATCTCGGGCTTAAGTTTTACCAGATCGGGGTCGAGGGGCTTGAGCATAAGCTCGGCAAGCTCATCGATCTTGCGCGAAGCGCGCTCCCGGTCGCTTTCGTCGAGATAATTGGCCACCAGATAGAGCTTGCGCATCACGTTGTCGAAAATGACCAGCGTGTCACAAAACAGCAGACACAGATCTGGCATTCTTGAAGGATCGGGGCGCTCGGGCGCGGGAATCCGCTCGATCAGGTGCATGGTATCATAGCCGAAGTAGCCGAACACCCCTGAGGTGCTCATCTGCTGCAACCCGCTCTTGCTGCGCGGCTGCTCTTGGGAAGAGAACATGGCCATGCAGCGATCCACGATGGTACGCAGATCACTCTCGTCCTGCACAATTGACGAAAGCGCATCAAAACGCGCATCGAGCACGTCAAGCGTAGCCTCTCCATCAACCCTACCCTTGAGTACGGCCACAGGGTCGACGGCGATGTAGGAAAAACGGGCCAGGCGCTCCTCCCCCTCGACCGATTCGAGCAGGCATGAATAGGGGCGCTGAAGTTTGAGATACACCGAAACCGGTGTCTCGGTATCGGCCTGGAAGGTTCTGACGAGAGGCTTCAGAATAAACGATGGCGCTCCATACTGGCCAGCAGCATTGTCCGAAAAAGATCTGATCATGAATTATTGCTTGCTGCGATAAGGTAAAAAAATCATATAATTACTCTGGTTTTCCCATTGGTATAATAAGGCACCTGATGACATGAAAAAAAAACGCGGACCAGTCAGAATATGGTTGACCGCATTCATACTTTCACCAGGCATGATCTTTACCCAGGCCTACTTTCTGCTATGGCTGAGCACCAATGTCTGGCTCGATCACGCGTTCAAGCAGCATCTGAAACAGGTATTCGTCGCTGAAACAGGCCAAGGTTACCAGCTTGATGTACGCTCACTCAGAACAGGCCCCGGTCTTAACTCGATCATCCTGAAAAAACTTGAGCTTTTCCGTGTCGATCCTGCCGAAAACCAGCAAAACGAACAAACCACCCGGGAAATCTCCGAACTCAGAATCGACTGCCCGAATCTGAGTTTTTTGCCTTTCAGGCCGTCCGATGAAATGCTCTCTCTGCAAAAGGTCTCGGAACGGATCATATCACGAAGCAATCAGTGAACCCCCAACCCTATGCGATCCCAGCGGATCGATGCAATCTTTTCAACCGGATCGAACACAAGCGGCAGATCGGGATCCCATGACCAGTACACCATCATAGCCTCTCCAACCAGGTCGCTTTCGGGCAGAAATCCCCAGTAGCGGCTGTCGAGACTGTTGTCGCGGTTGTCACCCATGGCAAAATAGTAGTTCTTCTGCACCGTGTATTGATCGGCAAACGCGCCATCGATCAAGACCCGGTTGCCCGACAAAGTGACCGTATGCCCTTCCCCGGCAATCAGATCGTGATACAGAGGAATGGTGCGCATCGTCAGTTCGACAACGTCGCCCTTTTGCGGAATGCGTATCGGGCCGTAGTTGTCTTTGTTAAAGTCGGACATGGCAGGAAAAATCTGGTAGTCAGGCACGCCCGGAGGCATTGCGGCGCCGAGGAACTGGGCATGCGGCGGCAGCGGTGATGGCTCGCCATTGACGATCAGCTGCTGCTCTTTGATTTCAAGGTTATCCCCCGGCAAGGCCACACATCGTTTGATGTAGTTCAAGCTACGATCGCGGGGAAACTTGAAGACGATGATATCACCTCGTTCGACATCATCGACCTTCGGAAAGCGGATGTCGGTAAATGGAACTCTGGCTCCATAAACAAACTTGTTGACAAAAAGGAAATCACCGGCAAGCAGCGTTTTTTCCATCGAACCGGTGGGAATCCGGTACGACTCGATCACGAACATTCTGAGAATCGTCGCCACCAGCGCCGCAATAATCAGCGCTTCAAACCATTCTCTTGATTGAGATTTCTGATTACTTCCTTTAGCCTTCGTACTGTTTTGTTTCACGTTCTCTCAATAATTTTCTGGCATTCCCGACATAAGCCTTTAGAACACGTCAATGAGACGTTAACCAAAAGCGGTTCCAGCGCGGCAAACTGATTTTTAGTCTGCACGGGACCTCACTCGTCGATGTTCAGAACCGCGAGGAACGCCTCTTGCGGCACCTCGACGCGGCCCACCTGCTTCATACGCTTCTTGCCCTCTTTCTGCTTTTCGATCAACTTGCGCTTACGGCTGATATCACCACCGTAGCACTTGGCGAGCACGTTCTTGCGCATCGCCGAAATGGTTTCACGCGCGATCACCCGGCTGCCGATGGCCGCCTGGATGGCTACTTCGTACATCTGGCGCGGAATGATGCCCTTGAGCTTTGTGCAGAGCTTGCGTCCCCACTCGTAGGACTTCGAGCGGTGCACGATGGACGAAAGCGCATCGACCGGCTCGCCGTTGAGCAACACGTCGAGCTTCGCCAGGTCGGAACGGCGGTAGCCGATGTACTCGTAATCCATCGAAGCGTACCCTTTAGAGATCGACTTGAGCTTGTCGTGGAAATCGAAGACCACCTCACCGAGCGGAAACTCGAAATGAATGCTCACCCTCGTCGTATCGAGATAGTCGGTGTTCTTGTACTCGCCACGCCGCTCCATGCCAAGCTTCATGATGTTGCCAATATACTCCGACATGGTGATGATCTGCATCGAAACATACGGCTCTTCGATCCAATTGATTTTGGTCGCCTCGGGCATCTGCGAGGGATTATCGACCTCGACCGTTTCGCCAGTAGTCAGAATCACCCGGTACTCCACATTGGGCACCGTGGTGATGATGTTGACGCCGTACTCACGCTCCAACCGCTCCTGGATGATCTCCATGTGCAACAGCCCGAGAAAGCCGCAACGAAAGCCGAAACCGAGCGCAGCTGAAGTCTCGGGCGTGTAGATCAGGGATGCGTCGTTCAGCGAAAGTTTTTCAAGCGACTCGCGCAGGTTCTCAAACTCGCTCGACTCGACCGGGTAGAGACCACTGAACACCATCGGCTTCACATCCTTGTAACCGGAGAGGCGCTCCGTGGCGGGCTTTTCGACCAACGTTACCGTATCGCCGACCTTGGCATCTTTCACATCCTTGATCGAGCAGATCAGGTAGCCCACGTCACCCGCTTCGAGCACGTTTTTAGGCTGACGCTTCAGGCTCATGGTGCCGATTTCGTCAGCATAGAACTCTTTGCCATTGGCGAAAAAGCGAACCTTGTCATTCTTTTTCAGCACGCCATCGACAATCCTGATGTACGCTATCGCGCCGCGATAAGCATCGAACACCGAATCGAAAACAAGCGCCCGAAGCGGCATCTCCCGATTGTCAGCTGGAGCAGGAATCCGATGCACAATCGCCTCCATCAGCTCGTCGATGCCCAGACCGGCTTTAGCCGATACCTGGAGGATATCGTCACGCTCCACGCCGATCAGATCGATAATCTGCTGAGACACCCCTTCAACATCTGACGAAGGCAAGTCGATCTTGTTGATAACCGGAATGATCTCCAAACCAGCCTCGATAGCGAGGTACAAATTGGCGATGGTCTGCGCCTCGACCCCCTGCGTAGCATCGACAACGAGTAGCGCGCCTTCGCAAGCAGCCAGCGACCGGGAGACCTCATAGCTGAAGTCAACGTGGCCGGGCGTGTCGATCAGGTTGAGCGTATAGTCTTTACCGTCACTGGCCTTGTAGATCATCTGCACGGCGTGACTCTTGATAGTGATGCCGCGTTCACGCTCAAGGTCCATGTCGTCCAGCACCTGGGCGGTGGACATCTGGTTGCGGGCGAGGGTTTGGGTTGCTTCGAGAAGCCGGTCGGCAAGGGTCGATTTACCGTGGTCAATATGGGCGATAATGCAGAAGTTTCTGATCATGCCGACTTTTGTTCCTGACGGAGGCATACGTGTCTGTCCTGAAAAGTGAAAGTAGTTGCAAAACGGCCCAGCCGAATGACCACCTGAGCCAAATCATCAAATCATTAAATATACGAAGAAAATCGTGACCATGCAGCGGATTGTGATGGGCAACTTATTCGAGACGCAGTGGCTCATCCCCGAACCGCAAACCTCTGGCAAACGATTCGGCCGCCATCGCTTTTTTGCCTTCAGCCTGAACGGTGAGCAACTCAAGCCAGCCGTGCGAACCGGCTACGAGCAAACGTCCATTTTCGATGCGAAGCGTACCTGGCTCTTCCGACACTACCCCGCCATCGAACGGACGGGTTCGGTAGATTTTGAGGCTCTTGCCGACAAAGGTCGTCCAGGCAGTCGGCCTCATGGCAAGGCCACGGATGAAGTCGTGCAGTCGCTGCACCGGCTGGTTCCAGTCGATGCGGGTGTTCTGGCGGTTGAGCTTCGGCGCTTTGGTGGCGAGCGCCTCGTCCTGCTTTGCGGGCATGACCGTGCCATCGGCGATCATCCGCAGCGTGCGCTCGACGGTGCCTGCGCCGATCTCCGCGAGCCGTTCGAGCAGCTCGGAGGCGTTCTCGTCCGGGCCGATGGTGGTGCTGTCGGCAGTGATGATGTTGCCGGTATCGACCGACTTCCGGAGGAAAAAGGTGGTCACGCCGGTTTCGGCATCGCCGTTGATGATCGACCAGTTCACGGGGGCTGCACCGCGATAGGCGGGCAGCAGCGAACCGTGCAGGTTGAAGGTACCGAGCGGCGGCAGCTCGAAGACGGCGGGAGGCAGGATACGGAACGCCGCCACTACGATTACGTCGGGCTTCGACGCGGCAATCTTCTCTGCAAATTCAGGAGTCGTCACGTCATCGGCCTCGAAAACCGGCAGGCCAAGTTCGAGCGCGGCCTGTTTGACCGGCGTAGGTTCGGGAGAAGCATTCTTCCGGCGACGGGGCTTGTCGGCACCCGTCACCACGAGCACGGATTCGAACTCGGGACTCATGGCTGCGATACGACGCAACGAAGGTACAGCAAACTGCGGCGTACCCATAAAAACCACTCTCAATGCCACCCGTCAGACCTCCGCTGCTACCTTTGGAGCATGGGGAGCAATCGGGTAGCTCGTCTTCACGCGCCCCTGCTTGATGGCGTCGAGCGTTTTCTGAACCTTCCGGCGATCACGTTTCTCCATGCGGTCGACAAACAGCGTGCCGTCGAGATGATCGATCTCATGCTGAAGCACGCGAGCCATCATGTCGCTGAACTCTTCGGTATGCTCCTCGAACTTCTCGTCGCGGTAGTGCAGCGTAATGCGGGACGGACGAACGACGTCACCAGCCACGCCGGGCACGCTCAGGCACCCCTCCTCCATCGCATTACGGCCCGCAACCGAGACGATGCGGGGATTGATCACTACCATCGGCTTGTAATCGGCGTATTCTTTGATCGTGGAAATATCGACCACGAGCAGGCGCAGCGAATGGCCCACCTGCGGGGCGGCCAAGCCGATACCGGGCGCTTTGTACATCGAATCGAACATATCGGCAATCAGCTCTTCGATCGACGAATCAACCCCTTTCAAAGGCTTGGCCGTCGCCGTCAGAACCGGATCGCTGTACGTGTTAATCGGTAAAATCATTGCGTGCTTCTCTTTAACTTTGAATAGCCCGTTAACCCTCGCAAAATGCAAAAGGGCAGAGCTTTTCCTGAAGATAACCCTGTTAACCCTAAAATAGTTGCCCGGCATTGCGGAAGAACCGGAGGGCAACTTCACTGCTCACCCGAAACATTGGAATAATAGTCGTGTAATGTACGGTTTTCAGCACTCTTTTCCGTCCGGATGTTCCCATTCCGCCGCCATCATAACCCACAGGGAATTCTCAGAAAAACAATACATTAGAAAAATTACAAACACGCAATGCTGACAGAAAGAACATCGTGAAACAAACGGGCGGCGACACGATCGCGAAGGTCGAGGCGCTTTTCAAATCGTACATGAAAGAGGAGGGGCTCCGGTGCACCCAGGAGCGCCTGAGTGTGCTGCGGGAAATCTACCGTTCCGACACGCATCTCGACGCCGACGAGCTGTTCGTCCGGCTGCGTGAACAAGGCGTAGGGATTTCGCGCGCCACGGTTTATCACACCCTCGATCTGCTGTTCCGCTACAACCTCGTCACCAAGATCGACCTCGGTCACAAGCACACGCACTACGAAAAATCATGGGGCGTAGCCGACCACCTGCACATCATCTGCCTGAAGTGTGGCAAGGTTTCGGAAGCTACGAGCACTGAGCTTGCCGGCATGATGGAAAAGCTCTGCACCGAGCACGGGTACTCGCTCGGCAGTTTCAGCTTGCAGCTTTTCGGCGAGTGCCTCGACAAGGAGGCCTGCGCCCGGCGGCTCAAAGAGAAACACAACGAAAAAGCCTGAAATCCCCGACATCATGCCTTGGCTCTACCTCATCCTCGCGATTCTTACCGAAGTCTCCGGGACCACCAGCATGAAGCTCTCGGAGGGCTTCACCAAACCGCTGCCATCGGCAATGATTTTCGTTTTTTACGCGCTGAGTCTTACCTTCCTCACGCTGACGCTCAGGACGATGCCCATCGGCTTCGCCTACGCGGTCTGGTCGGCGCTCGGAACGGCGCTCATCACCGCCATCGGCGTGCTCTGGTTCGGCGAAGGAATCAACGCGATCAAGGTGGTCTCGCTGATTCTGGTGATCGTCGGCATCGCAGGTTTGCATTTCAGTCAGGAAATCATGAAGTAAGGCATGAGTCATCACCACCCGGTTTATAAACGAATCGTCGTCAAGGTCGGCACCAACGTCATCACGGGCCGCGACGGCAGGCTCGACCCGGCCATCCTCGACAGCCTGACCTCCCAGATCGCCGCGCTGGCAAAGGACGGCGTGGAGGTGATTCTCGTCTCATCGGGCGCCGTCGGCGCGGGGCGCGGGCTCGTCTCACTCAGCGGTAACCTCACGCCGGTCGAGACGCGGCAGGTGCTCGCCGCCACCGGGCAAATCCGGCTTATCAACGCCCACAACGACCGCTTCGAAAAGCACGGAATGCTCGGCGCGCAGTTGCTCGTCACCAAGGGCGACTTTCGCGACCGCCAGCACTACCTCAACATGCGCACCTGCTTCGAAGCGCTGCTGGAGCAGAAGATCGTGCCAATCGTCAACGAGAACGACGCCGTCGCTGTCACCGAGCTGATGTTCACCGACAACGATGAACTCTCCGGCCTCATCGCTTCGATGTTGCAGGTCGATGCGCACATCATTCTCTCGAACGTGGACGGCCTGTTCGACATGCAGACCGAAGGCAATCCGGTTATCGAAGAGATCGACCCCAGCTCGAAGAACTTCAGCCAGTACATCCGCCCCGGCAAATCGGAGTTCGGGCGCGGCGGAATGCTCACCAAGTGCACCATCGCCCACAAGCTCTCACGCCTCGGCATCACCGTGCACATCGCCAATGGCACCACTCCGGACATTCTGCAAACCATCGTGCACGGCGGAAAAACTGGCACGAAGTTCTTGGCGCAAAAGCCGAAGCACAGCCGCAAACACTGGGTCGCCCACAGCGAAGGGCTGGAAAAAGGCGCTATCGTCATCAACCAGGGTGCTATCGACGCCCTCACCTCCCCCAAACGTGCCACCAGCCTTCTACCCATCGGCATCACCGGAGTCGAAGGCTCATTCCAGCGCGGCGACGTCATCCGCATCTGCTCGGAGAAGCGCGAAGTCATCGGCTACGGCATGGCCTCCTGCTCCGCCGAAAAAGCCAAATCCGCGATGGGGCAGAAAGGACACAAACCGGTGATTCACTACGACCACCTGTACCTGGTGCCGTAATCTTCCGTAGGGGTAGGAGGCCTCGCCCCTACCCTTTTTTCACCCCAGCACACAATCTCACCCACGCGGCGAATCGATCCATCCACCCCTGCAAAAACTTCTGGCTACCTTCGCCAATCCCGCCGTCGGTATCAAACAGCTCTTCGTAGTGCTGAATGTAGCCCTCAGGTTGGGCCATTGTAGGCACGTCGAGCACGGCGAGGATGGAGCGGAGGTGCTGCTGGGCGAGCGCCGTGCCGCAAGGGCTTGGCGACAGGCCGATCATGCCAGCTGGTTTGCCCCCCCAGGAGTTCTGGCCACGAGGACGCGAGCCGTGGTCAATGGCATTTTTAAGTAGCCCCGGAATTGAGCGGTTGTATTCGGGCGTGGCGATCAAAAGGCCATTGGCTTCGGCAATCTCCTGCTTCAATCGACGCACCGCTTCAGGCGGGTCCTCATCATCATCCTCATTGTAGAGCGGCAGATCGTCGATTTTCAGATGATGAAATGTAAAATCTGCCGGGGCGAGCTTGATGAGCGCGTCGGCAAGCTTGCGGTTCAGTGACTCGCGCCTGATGCTGCCAACAAGCACGGCAATATGGTAGGTTTTCATAACGGAATGGAATAGAGTTCATTTATCTTACCTGCCCGAACGCAAACCGGACGCTCATGGTTTCCGGCCACATCGGCGACTATTTTGACGCCGTAGCGTGAATCACTATACTTTTGATAGTATTCAAGGAGTTATCCAGTTATTGCCGACATCCATCAGGAAAACAGGCAAGATGAAAAAAGCTCTTCTCATCACCGGCTTCATTCTCGCCCTCCTCACGGGGCTGGGCTTCTGGCTGTATAACAGTTTTACGATCCTCAAAACCAAGCCACCCGTCCCCCTGACCACTGACATCGAACTCGAACAGCCGTCATCGCTGTTCAACGTGCCGATCAGCATCGAACACGCGGTGCTGGCTAACTACCTGAACGGCAAGATTCGCGGCAACTTTCTGAACGCTGACCTCTGGCTGCAGAAAAAGCACAAAGAGCGCATCAGCCTCGCCCTGACCAGGGATGAGAACATCACCATCAGTTCGAACGGCCAGACACTGTTCTGCACCTTTCCGGTTTCGGCGGAAGCACGGCTCACCGACAGTCGCTTCGGCAAGTTTCTCGCCAAATTGCTGGTGGGCCCGGTTCATGCCAAAGCGGTCTTCACCTTCTCGACGCCGATCGCCCTCGGCCGGAACTGGCACCTCCGGACGCACTTCAAAATCGTGGACGTCCAGTGGGAAAAGGAACCTGTGGTAAAAATCGGGCCTTTCCGGAAGCACATCCGTGCCGACCTCGACACCCTGCTCAGCGACAACAAACGCGGCCTAACTGCCTTGCTCGACACCGAAATCAATAAAGCAGCAAGCCTCTCGCCCACCGTCAGAGGCGTCTGGAGAGATTTGCAGAAGCCGATCGTGCTCACCCGCAGGCCGCTTCCCGTCTGGTTGCGCTTCCACTGCGAAGACATCAGCGGAAACATCGCTCTGAACAGAAAAGCCATCGTCTGCAACACCCGGATCACGACAACCATGACAGTCCTGACCGACACGACAGCAATTCGACCACCAAACCGCCTGCCGCGCTTCCGCCAAACGCCCAAAGACAGCATCTCAACCATCTCCGATGTCAACTTCTACGCCGTAGCGCCGTTCACCAGCATCAACCAGCAGCTCAATGACTTCTTCATGAACAAGAGCTTCCACCGGTCGGATTATGACGTCATCGTACGCAGCGTCAACGCCTACGGCTCTTCGAGAGGGCTTTCTGTAGCCATCATGACCGACCACGACCTGAAAGGGCACGTCATCATGAGCGGGCAGCCAAGCTATGACGTATCGACCCACACCATCGGCATCGACCATTTCGACTACTCCATCGACACCGGCAACCCGATTATCAGCACTGGCGAACTTGTCATGCACGACGCCATCCGTGACAGCATCGCCACGCGGCTTAACTTGCAAATTGGTTCGATCGTCGACCGGCTGCCGACAATCATCACCACCGCCGTTTCTAAAGCCAAAGCCGGCAGAACCATCGACCTGAGCATCGACAGCCTCGCCATCCGCAAATGCGATATCCGTGTCGGCAGAGATAACGTCTATCTGCTGGTCAACGCCACCGCGAAAAACGCCATACGCATCAAGCGGATCAAATCCGGCAAAGCCATCAGAATCCGCAAAAAAGCGAGAGAAAAGCGACGTAAAGCTGCCGAAAGGCAAAGCGACCACTATCGGAGCAGCATAAACCAATCCTGCAAATCACCCATCAGCCGAGAACAAACTGCTGGTCAGAACTATACCTCACTATTTTCCATTGCTAATTTCCCACAGAAAAGCATTAATTTTTTATACTTAAAAGGCACCCAAAGCATCCACCTTTACATATAAAGACTATTAGTACCCATGCTTGGAGACGTCCTACTCATCAACGATCAACACAAGTCAGCAGCCAAAGCCATTCTCGAACGACTGCTAGCCGACATGAAGCAGCAAGAGAGTGGGCGGGCGGGCAACAAGTTCGTCGTCGCCATTTCGGGCGAATCAGGAGCCGGGAAATCGGAAATTTCCCATTCGCTTGCCATTCTGCTCAAGGCGCTGAACATTCGCGTCAAAATTCTGCATACCGACAATTATTACCGCGTTCATCCGCTCGAACGGCGTGAACACCGGATCAGCAGCAATTATGAAGTCGTCGGCGTTGATGAATATGACTGGAATACGCTCCATCAGAACATCGAGGATTTCCGCAACAACCGTAGGGTAACCGTCCCCTGCATCGACATCATAACTGACGATGTCGATCAACTGGTCACCGATTTCAGCAAGATTCAGGTGCTCGTGATTGACGGGCTATACGCCATCAGAACCGAAGGCGTCGACCTGCGGGTGTTCATCGACCTGACCTATCACGAAACCAAGCTGAACCAGTTGCTCCGCTGCAAAGAGCCGACCGACGGCTACCGCTGGAGTGTACTCGAACGGGAACACCATCACGTGCGCTCGCTGATGCCTCTGGCCGATCTGCATGTGGATAAAAACTACCAGGTGTTCGACCCGAAACCGCAGCAGGGAATCCATGTGAAAACGCCCTGAGGCGTCGCCCCGTCAGGCAGCTTCGTTCCCTGCTGGAGAACACGGCATTACGGGGCACGTTGAAAAGCAATCGGCCCGGAAAATCGCTGTTTCAGGATACCTAACAAGGAGACCGTCATGAACGAAACCATCAGCACCATTCTCAGGCGACGCAGCGTGCGCGCCTACCGTCCCGATCCGGTCGGAGAGGTTGAACTCGACCTCATGCTCGAAGCTGCCCGCCACGCACCCACCGCCATGAACCAGCAGCCGTGGCACTTCACGGTCATCCGCAACCGCGAACTCCTCGATGATCTTGAAGAGCACTGCATCACAGCATTCATCGAATCAAAGAACAGCGCCCTGAGAGAAGTCGCAAAAATGGCCGGTTTCAGCGTCTTCTACCGGGCCCCGATGCTCGTGATCATCTCAGGTGACCCCGATGCCCTGGCCCCGCAGAACGACTGCACGCTGGCGATGGAGAACATGATGATCGCCGCCACCTCGCTCGGCATCGGCAGTTGCTGGACCAACGCCGTCATGATGGATTACGCCACCGACAAAGGCAAAGCGGCATTCCAAGAGCTTGGCGTCACCTTCCCGGAAGGCTACCAGCCCTATGCCGCAGCCGCCTTCGGCTACCCTGCGGAACCGTACCCCGAAACTCCGCGCAAAAAAGCGAACTGCATTTCGCTCATGGATTAAATCACATCCGAACATCGGCAAAAAGGCTCAACCAACGACATTAACAGAATGCTGGGCCTGCCAAAACAGAAAAATACGTTAAAAATTCTTACGCATATAGTTAATTATGAGGCGCTGAATCTCTAACTTTTCAGTATCTATCCAAATGCCCTGCTTTAAAACCATCGATAAACAGGAAACACCATGAAAAAAACCATCCTCTCCGCTACGCTGGCGATCATGTTCCTGCTGTGCCACTCGCTGAGCTACGCGGCCATCAACCAGTTTACCGGTCACTGGAAAAACATCGACTCAAACACAAGGGGCATCACAACCCTGAAGATCACCGGCAACGCCAATGCCCTGAAAATGCATGCATGGGGCAAATGTCATCCGAACGATTGCGACTGGGGTGCAGTCAAAGCCTATGCTTACGCTCCGAACGTCTCCGCACCAATGCAATCGAGTGCACGAGCCGTCTCTGCCATATACACCACCAGCTTCAGCCAGACACTGGTCGTCGTAAAAGCCATAGACAACAACAAGCTCCGCGCTGAAGTGTTCACCCGTTTCTCCGACAACAGCAACCGCAGCAACTACACCGCAACCTACACCTTCAAACGTCAGCTTCAGGTCGCTCCGATCAAGCCGATGCCTATACCAGTGAAACCCATGATGCCAGCCGTCAGAGAGGACTGCATCTCTTTCAACCCGGCAACCACAACCCTCAGAAACGTCGATGGACGCTGGACAATTGTTGACGGCAATCACTGGATGTTCAACTTCGGCGACAAAAAGGCTGAAGCCATGAAAGCGCTGAGAATCATCAAACATTACAAGATGAACCAGAGCTGCTTCGTCGGTCGCCCCGATCCCAGCTTCACCTACCTGCTGGTTAAGGGCAAGGCGCCAAAGAAACGCATGCAGGGCGAAGACTGCGTAAGCTTCAACCCGAATACCATTGAGGTCAAAAAAATCAACGGACGCTGGAAAATCGTTGACGGGAGCCACTGGATCTTCGATTTCGAGAACAAGGAAGACGAAGCCAGAACCGCCTTTGCCATCATCAAGAAATACGGCTTCACCCGCACCTGCTACGTAGGCCGTCCCAACGCGAGCTTTATTTACCTGAGGAAATAATCTCGACGTCGGAAAAGCACAAAACCCCCGGTTTCAGCGAATGGAACCGGGGGTTTTTCCTTTTGTGGGATTGCAGAAGCGAACGCCCCTCACCAGCCCAAAACACCCGGCTTAAAAACACAACAGAAATACCCTATATTAAAGGGTAAGCTCAATCGTTAGAGATCATACGAGAACATTGACGGACAGCGGTGCCATAATAGTTAACAATCCTGAATAATGATTTTAGGAAATATGTTAAACATTGAAACGTTCATCGACCTTGGCCTTGATCCTGGATCGGCAAACACGCTGATGTGCATAAAAGACAAAGGTCTGCTGGTTAATGAACCCACGATTGTCGCTATTTCAAGCGACTCCGAAAAATTGATTGCCATTGGACATGAAGCCCTGAACATGCACCAGAAAATGCATCCGGGCATTCAAACCATCCTTCCGGTATCCAATGGGATCATAGGCGATTACGACACGGCACAGCATTTGTTCAGAGAACTGCTGCACAAGGCCAAACCCAGAATCCTCTTTGGAATTCACCGCCTTGTAACCAGCGTGCCGATTAGCATAACCGAAGTCGGAAAACGTGCGTTCTTCGATATGGCGGAACATCTTGGCGCTAAAGAGACGTATCTGGTCTTCGAGCCGATAGCTGCTGCGATCGGAGCAGGAATCAACCCGTTTGACTCCGTGGCAAGCCTTATCGTCAATTTAGGGGCTGGCAGCACGCAAGTAGCCGTCATTTCGCTTGGAGGGATCGTTTCCGGAGAATCACTCTCCATTTCGGGCAATCAGATCAACCACGAAATCGTCCAGTACCTGAAAGAGAAAAACAGCCTGGCCATCAGTGATTATGCCGCTGAACATATCAAGTTACAAATCACGGCAACTGACCGACCGGAACGGGAAAATCGATTAACGGTGAAGGGATTCAACCTTCTTTCGGGTTTTCCTGAAACGCAGGAAATCAGTACCGCCGCCCTCAGAGAACTCATATCAACGATGCTACAGGAGATCATTTTAGCAATCAAAAAGAGCATCGAGGTGCTTGCCAACAAACCTGATGTTGCCGTCGATATTCTCGAACATGGCATCTATCTGACAGGAGGGGGTGCGCTCTTGAATGGAATCGACAAGAAAATCCACTCTGAAACCGGATTACCAGTGACGATTTGTGACGATCCGCAAACCACGGTCAGCACGGGACTGTGCACGATTCTGGAAAATTTCGAGCTCTACCAGCCTGTTCTCATCAATAACAAAACGAAGCATAAACCGTAACGCCGGTGGTCCTGACCCCAGCTTCAAATATCTGAGGAAGTAACCTCAACGTCGGAAATGCACAACCCCCGGTTCCATTGGCTGAAATCGGGGGTTTTTCAGTTTGAGGGGATTAATTGGGACAAGCTTGCTAACACTTCCCGTCAATGCGAGTTCCCTTTAGCCATTAAGCTACCGCACACTGACCTTGAACAAGTTTGCGGCTTTATCCGTCATTCCCGCGAAGGCGGGAATGACCGGGCGTAGGAACCATAACGTACCTGTGATTTCGAGGAGCAAAGCGACACGGCAATCCAGTTCATTTCTCCGTCCCCAGCATCTCCTCCAGAATGTCCGAGGCCGTGGCGACGGCATCGACGCAGACGCTTTCAAAGAGCTTTAGCTCTCGCGCTTTTTGCAGGTTTTCCGGCTCGCCGATGCAGAGGCCGAGGATCGAAGAGCAGCGGCATGAACCGATGCGTTTCTCGAACTCTTCCATGAACTGCCGCCCAAGCTCGTAGACTTTACCTTTGTTCGCCAGCTCCTCGATGCCGCCCATGCCGTAGCGCATCGACAGCGCCATCAGCGCCCCGGTCACTGCGCCGCACATCCCGCCGCCCGACCCGGCCACGCCGCCGCCAAACATTGTCGCCAGCCGCAACGCGCTCGCCTCGTCCAGCACGTCGGCCTGCCAAAAAGCAGCAAACACCGCTTGGCTGCAATTGCATCGGTTGGTGAACAGCTCAAGAGCCTTTTCTTTTCTGTGCATGGGATTACGGTAAAAGGAATTGTGATGGATGATAAAAACGGTTAATCGCATTTTCACTCCGCCGAACCCCTCAGCACCTCCTCGCCGAGCTTGCCCACCTCATTGTATGAGTACGGATTGTTCGAGAGCGGTGGACGAAGTACGCGGATAGGGCGGGCATTCGCTTTTTGCGCGGCGGTAATGTCCGAATCCGAATCTCCGTAGTAGATCGTGATATGGTTGGCGACGATACTTGGCGCCTTGGACTGGTTGCAGGTAAAGATGACTTCAGGCGTTGCTATGCCAAAGGTCTGCATGAGGATTTGCGGCACAATCGAAACTTGCGAGCTGTCGCGGGCGGTGATGAAGATGATGGTGTCTCCCCTGTCGGCGTGCATCCTGACCAGCGCTTTGCCGGACTTTTTAGGAAGGCTGAATTTGTCGAACTGGCCGTTCATATCGTTCCAGAACGCTTTGGATTCTAACGGCTTGTCACCGTATCTGTTCGTTCCATCGAAACCATCGTGATTGGTTAAAGCGTAATGAAATCCGGGGCTTGAGAACAGCACGGTATCGTCGATATCGAATCCCGCCACAACCGGCTTTGCCGGAAGCGATTTTCTGAGCTTCTCCATGCTAACGTAATGGGTCGGAGAACATGCGGTTGCCGCAAGCAGATACAGCAACGCGATGATGACTCGGAATTGTGCGGTCATGAGTTCCCTCTTCGTCGTTTTGTTGAAAAACAGGATTTTTCAGAAACAGACAGAAAAACGGTATCGGCACTCACATGAACAAAAAGAGGCAACTGCTACAACCATAGAAGCTTATAACCGTCATGCAGGCAAGATCAGGGTAATAACGGCGTGACAAGTAACTCTTTCTATGTAAAGAAAGTACACCGTACTTACAAGCAACCAGATCATGCCAGACGGTGATCCTACCTATTCACCGCACCTGCCAACCATCCGGCGTGAGGAGAAGCACGGCTTTTTGTTCGTCTCTGAGATTAGGATCAACGGAACCGCCATGAGCCTACTCGGGCGCATCGGTTTGCTTCAAACGGTAGGTCACGCTGATTGTCTTCTCGCGGTTCGAGATGTCGAATTTGCTCCATCCTGTTATTTCATCAACCACTTACCGCCCACAATAAAATTGCCAGAACACATTTCCGACAGTGTTGAAAGCTGTACCTTGCTTGTGCTGAGAGGCTTTGAACAGATAAATATCCCACGGAGCATCATTGTGGCCCTGACCGGTGTAATATAACCCGTCCGCAAGGGAATCAGAACGCCGCTCTTCACCAAAGCGTCAACACAGCTTGCATGATGCGGGTTGTTGAAAACAATGGCTCGGCTTTTGAGGTAGATGTCGCCGGGCTCGATGCGGTAACCGGCTGCGATGGACAATGTCCTGCCATGTCTTGGCGCGAATTCGCCGCAGGGCATCTCTTCGAGCGTTACGAAGATCGAGTCCCCCACCGCCCGGTTGATTGCGGCGGCAAACGGCTCCCGGTTGCCGGACTCCGATTTCGAGCAAGCTGTCAGCCGTTAAGGAAATGAAAGCCAGCAGCAGCATGGACGGAAAGAGCAGCCTCTGCATCCGTGTATCGATCGAACGATTCATAACAACCATTGGAAAACCCAATCTGCTATGTACCCGTCTCGTCGATGTCGAGCGTGCCTTGGGCGGCGATGGTACCAGCGGTGGTAGGCTGACCTTTGAGAATCCATTCGAAGATCACCCCGATCAGCGCACCAGCAAGCGGCCCGGCGACGTAAACCCACGTAAGCGCGGTATCGCCGCACACGAACGCAGGTGTGAGTGAGCGCACGGGATTCATCGAAGCTCCGCTGATCGGCGCGGCCCACATGCCTGCCAGCGCGATGTAGCCCCCGACGGCTATCGCGCCGTTGGTGCCGATGTTCCGCGCGCCGGATGAAGTGCCGAGAATGGTGTTGACCAGCGCGGCGGTCAGCACAATCTCCATGACGAGCGCATTCTGCGGCGTGACTTCGTGGCCCGGCAGGGTCATACCCGGCGCTACCGCCGCGTTGCCGAACATGTAGGCGAGAAAAAGCGCGGCCAGCCAACCGCCGACGACCTGCGCGACGATGTAGCCCGGCACGCGAACCCAGGGAAAGTTGCGGCGAATGGCGAAGGCGAGGGTGACGGCGGGGTTGAGGTGCGCGCCGCTCACCGTGCCCATGAAGTAGATGATCACCATCACCATCAGCCCCGGCGCGACCGGTAGCAGCACGTCGCCCGCATGGTTGCCGGAACTCGCCGCCACCACCGGGCCACCCGCCGCCACGAGCACCAGCAGAAAAGTGCCCCACAACTCGGCGAAAATCCGCTTCCACTCGTGCTTTGGATCGAGAAAGTTCGGCGCGATCTGTGTCATCAACATCCTGTCACGCGCCGCAACGGGCATGTTGTGCTCACTATTTTTTTTCATGACACCTCCAAACCATCCGTTGGCCGGAATCCGGCACAATCCACAAAACCGCTCTTCATCAAGGTAAAAAAACGGCGCAAGTTACGCCACACCACGCCCAAGACAATTGGAACGGTTAGCGAAGAATTGCTATCTTTCGAGCACCTCGAAATTCCGACAATCCTCTTTCAAGGAGCCCGCGTCCATGACCGAACACGAAGCCATCGTCAAGCACCTTCAGGCTGTGCAGAACGCCAGCCGCAAGATCGTCACGCTCGATGAAGAAACCATCAACAGCCTGCTCATCGATCTGGCCGACCGTATTCCTGACGCTGCCGAAGCGATTCTCGAAGCCAACCGCAAGGACCTCGAACGGATGAACCCGGACGATCCGCGCTACGACCGCCTGCTACTCAACGAAGATCGCCTGAAGTCGATCGCCACCGACCTGCGCAACGTAGCCGCGCTCCCCTCCCCGCTCGACCGGGTGCTCGAAGAGCGCACGCTGCCCAACGGTCTGGAGCTTCGCAAGGTCTCCGTGCCGCTCGGCGTCATCGGCATCATCTACGAATCGCGCCCGAACGTGACCTTCGACGTCTTCGCGCTCTGCCTGAAATCAGGCAACGCCACCGTGCTGAAAGGCGGCAGCGACGCAGCCTTCTCGAACATCGCCATCGTGGAGCTGATCCAGTCGGTGATCCGCGACTGCGGCCTCGATCCGGAGATAATCTACCTGCTGCCCGCCGAGCGCGAGGCGGCGCACATCCTGCTCAACGCGGTAGGCTACATCGACGTCATCATTCCGCGCGGCAGCCAGGCGCTGATCGACTTCGCCCGCAAGCACTCCACAGTGCCGGTGATCGAAACCGGTGCGGGCATCGTGCACACCTACTTCGACGAGAGCGGCGACCTGGCGATGGGTCGCGACATCGTCTTCAACGCCAAGACCCGCCGCCCGAGCGTCTGCAACGCGCTCGACACGCTGATCGTGCACAAGAGCCGCATCGACGACCTGCCGGTGCTGGTCGAGCAGCTCGAAGAAAAGCTGGTGCAGATTTACGCCGATGAACCGGCCTATTACAAGCTGCTGAACCGCTATCCGGAAGAGCTGCTTCAGATCGCAACTCCGGAGAACTTCGGTACCGAGTACCTCTCGCTGAAGATGTCGGTCAAGACAGTCAAGAGCTTCGACGAAGCCCTCGACCACATCACCCGCCACAGCTCGAAGCACAGCGAAGCGATCATCGCGTCCAGTCAAAAAACCATCGACGCTTTCATGAAACGGGTCGATGCGGCGGCGGTCTATGCCAACACCTCGACCGCCTACACCGACGGCGCGCAGTTCGGCCTCGGCGCGGAGATCGGCATCAGCACGCAGAAGCTGCACGCCCGTGGCCCGATGGCGCTCCGGGAGCTGTGCACCTACAAATGGCTGATCGAAGGCCAAGGGCAAGTGAGGCCTGCCTGATGCTCGAAGCACGCAAGCTCGTCAAATCATACGCCCTGCCCGGCCAGCCGCCCCTGCGCATCCTCGACGGCATCGACCTCTCGGTCGCGCCGGGTGAAATGGTGACCGTCATCGGCGCATCCGGCAGCGGCAAAACCACGCTGCTCAACCTGCTCGGCACACTCGATACGCCGGACGAGGGCGAGTTGCGGTTTAACGGAAATCCGATCTTTCAGGGCAACAAATGCCTGCTCTCGAAAAAAACGCTGGCCGCTTTCCGCAACCGCTCCATCGGCTTCGTCTTCCAGTTCCACCATCTGCTCTCCGATTTTACGGCGCTCGAAAACGTCGCGATGGCGCAATTCATCGGCACCGGCAAGCTCAAGCCCGCCAAGGAGCGCGCCGCCGTGCTGCTTGAAAAGCTCGGCCTCAAAGCGCGGCTCGACCACCTCCCCTCGGAGCTTTCGGGCGGCGAGCAGCAGCGCATCGCCATCGCCCGCGCACTCATGAACGAACCGAAGCTCGTACTCGCCGACGAACCCAGCGGCAACCTCGACAGCCGCAACAGCCGGATGCTCTACGAGCTCATCGCCTCGCTCAGCAAGGAGCACCAGACCTCCTTCGTCATCGTCACCCACAACGAACAATTCGCCGCCACCGCCGACCGCTGCCTCCACATGCAGGACGGCCGATTGCAGGCGTGCGAGGGGTGAACCCCGGATCGCGAATAAACGTTATTCTCTGTATATTGAATTCAGTTTTGCGGTACCCCAAACTTCAGGATCAGCAAACATGGCGCATGATAGCAGACACGTCTTCCCTACACTTGACGACCGATGGATCGTTAGAAAATCGGGTGCAAGCCGTGCATCGAAAATATTCGACAAAAAAGCTGAAGCCGTTGCCTACGCAAAAACCCAGGCTCTGCGAGAACACACCGACCTTTACATTCACGGAAAAGATGGCATGGTGATCGACAAACCTGATCTCAAGATCAGTCCCAGGAAAATGTCATATCAGGTTCAAGAGACCCCCGACGAAGATGCCAGGAACGCCAAAAGGCAGCAAACAGCGGACTGAACGGGCGTGGCTGACATTCCATTCGACAAAAGCGTCTTCATCAACTGCCCGTTCGACGAGCAATATTACCCCTTGCTCAGGCCGATACTGTTCACCATCTACTACTCCGGCCTTCACCCCCGCATCGCGCTTGAAAACCTCGATTCCGGCAAATCCCGCATCGAAAAAATCGTGGCCCTCATTCAGGAAACGCGATTTGCCATCCATGACCTTTCACGGATCAAATCGACAGGCAGCGACGAATATTACAGGATGAACATGCCGTTCGAACTCGGCCTCGACGTCGGATGCCGTTTGTTCAAAGGCGACCACCGGCGCGAAAAGAGGTGTCTGATTCTCGAAGCCAATCACTACCGTTACCGCGCCGCCCTCTCCGACATTTCAGGCTCTGACATCGCCGCGCACAATAACGAACCGGAAGAAGCGGCCTGCGCCGTCAGAAACTGGCTGACCGCGGAAGCTGGAATCAGTTTGCCCGGCCCGTCGAAAATCTGGGGCACATTCATGGAGTTCACGGCATTCAATTACGACGACCTCATCAGCAAAGGCTACTCCGACCGCGACGTCAAGCGCCTCCCGGTTCACGAACTGATGCAGGCAATGCAACAGTGGGTCGGCGAGAACCGGTAGGAGGGTTTCATTCCCGTTCTTCTGTAGGGGCAACCCTCGCGTTTGCCCGGTATTCTGATAACTCGCTAAATTACAGCATCCATCCGAAACTGAATCGCCATAAATTCGTTTATTCAACAAGAGCTTTTTCAACCACATCCACCGCACCTCCATCCTGATGACCGACTCCACCTCCCACGCAAAGATTGGCCCCATCGAACTGGCGGCTTCGGTGATGCCCCGCCATGCATGGACGTTCCTGTTCGCGTCGTTCTTTTCGATCGGCATGGTCACCTTTGTCTCCATCGGGCAGGCCTACATTCTCAACGAGCACCTCGGCATTCCGGTCTCCGAGCAGGGCACCATCAGCGGTGATCTGGTCTTCTGGACGGAGATCGTGACGCTGCTGCTCTTCGGGCCGACCGGGGCGATCATGGACCGCATCGGCAGGCGTCCGGTCTATGGCGTGGGTTTCATCATTCTGGCCATCGCCTACCTCTACTACCCGCTCGTGACCGACGTCTTCCAGCTCACCATCGCCCGCATGATCTACGCGGTCGGCGTGGTGGCCGTGACGAGTGGACTGGCGACGGTGCTGGTCGATTACCCGAAAGAGCGGTCGCGCGGCAAGCTCATCGCGATTGTGGGATTCCTGAACGGACTCGGCATCGTCATCCTGAACCAGTTCTTCGGCGGCTTGCCCAAGACGCTCGTGGCCGACGGCATGAGCGGCACCGAGGCGGGATTCTGGGCGCACGCTGCGGTCGCGGGCACGGCGGCGGTGACGGCCATCGTGCTTTTCTTCGGCCTCAAGGGCGGCACGCCGGTGCGCCACGAGGAGCGGCTGCCGGTCAAAGAGCTGCTCACCAGCGGATTCCGCCACGCCCGCAACCCGAGGATTCTGCTCTCCTACGCGGCGGCCTTCGTGGCGCGCGGCGACCAGTCGATCATCGGCACCTTCGTGCCGCTCTGGGGCATGACCGCCGGCCTAGCGATGGGCATGGAACCCGCCGAAGCGGTCAAAAAAGGCACCTTTATCTTCATCATTTCGCAAGCCGCCGCGCTCGTCTGGGCGCCGGTCATCGGCATCTTCATCGACCGCTGGAACCGCGTCACGGCGCTCACCCTCTGCATGGGCCTGGCCGCCGCGGGCTACCTTTCTCTGGCGCTCATCGGCAACCCGCTCGAAACGTACTCGCTCATCTTCTTCGTGCTGCTCGGCATCGGCCAGATCAGCGCCTTCCTCGGCTCGCAATCGCTCATCGGCCAGGAAGCACCGAAGGAGGCGCGCGGTTCGGTCATCGGAGCCTTCAACATCAGCGGAGCCATCGGCATCCTCTTCATCACCACCACCGGAGGCCGCCTCTTCGACGGCATGAGCCCCAAAGCCCCCTTCATCATCGTCGGCGCGGTGAACCTGCTGGTGATGCTGGGAGGATTGTGGCTGCGGGCGCAGGAAGCGAAGAAAGGCGAAAAAATGGCGGCGTGACAGGAAAGGATTGTCTTGTCATGCTGAACGAAGTGAAGCATCCAGTATAGATTTGATCCCGGAGGATCGGATAATGAGTAATCCGGAACGCTCGGAGAGAGTGTTTCTGACCGCCATCGCCCGCGAACCCGAAGATATCAGCCGGGCGCTGTTGTCTTGCCTCAGCTGGAAGCGGAGAATCGGGTTTGCTGAGTTAGTTGGTTGATGGTGTCTGTAGTTGTCGAAATCGTATTGGACGCAAGGGGGTGCCTCATTTCCAGTCTTTTTTGTTTACGGGCCACTCTGGCGGCATCGAGCTTTTGATCACGTGCATTGAAAATCTGAACGTCCCGGCCTTCCAGTTTGTCCATAGGCGCAATAAAGAACCCCGCCGCAAGCAGCGGGGTATTGAAGATCTCTCCATGTCAGAACAGAGATAATTGATAATTACTGTATATTTTCTGATATTCACTCCCCTGCTCTTTCACATATTTGCTTATTACTTCCTCATTACCATGTTTGCTCACCGTGCTTGCATAATAGCCATCCGTCCACAGTTCACCACCCCAAAGTTGTTTTTTCACCTGCGGACAACGTCGAAACACTTCTCGCGCTGAAATACTCTTTATTATCGTCACAATTTTCGTCA
>DRSQ01000206.1 GCA_011372505.1 Chlorobaculum parvum
ATTTCAGCGCGAGAAGTGTTTCGACGTTGTCCGCAGGTGAAAAAACAACTTTGGGGTGGTGAACTGTGGACGGATGGCTATTATGCAAGCACGGTGAGCAAACATGGTAATGAGGAAGTAATAAGCAAATATGTGAAAGAGCGGGGGAGTGAATATCAGAAAATATACAGTAATTATCAATTATCTCTGTTCTGACATGGAGAGATCTTCAATACCCCGCTGCTTGCGGCGGGGTTCTTTATTGTTCAACGAGCTGTTCTGATTTGCCTGTCGATTTTTTTAATAGTCATGTAAAATACGAAGGGCATAAATTTCGGATGTCGAATTGAAACCTTAACCATGATTGCAGAAATAGTTCAATTCCTATGAAAAATCTCTGGAACGAGTCCGATCTGAACATGACGGCGGCAGGCCGCATCAACGCTGCCGATACTCCCGCGGAACTGGTGGAACTGGTTTATGTGTCGAGGTTGCTCGGCAAGGATGACCGGCTGGTGATGCATGGTGGTGGCAATACCTCCGTCAAGAGCGTTCTGACTGATATTATCGGCTACAAGGTCAACGTGATCTTTATCAAGGCCAGCGGTGTGAACCTGGCCTCGGTTGATGCGGGCGACTTCACTCCGGTGCGCCTTGATCCGCTTCATAAATTACAGGAGATGTACTCTTCCGGTCAGCGCCACAGCGAGGAGGATATCAAGCGCTTTTCGACCAGGGAGTTCAAGAACTTTCTCTATCTCAACCTCTTCACCATGACCGATCACATGGTGAACCGGTCGCTCAGCCCGTCAATCGAGACGCTGTTGCACGCGTTCCTGCCTCACCGTTGCATCCTGCATACCCACTCGCTGGCCCTGTTGACGCTGAGCAACCAGACCGAAGGCGACCGCATGTGTCGCGAGGCTCTGGGCGACAGCTATGGCATGGTGCCGTACATTCAGCCCGGCCTCGGACTTGCCAAATCCGCTTTCGAGGCGTACGAACAGAATCCGGCTATCGAGGGGATGGTGTTGCACAAGCATGGCCTGGTGACCTTCGGCGATTCGGCCAAGGAGGCCTACGACCGTATGATCGACGGGGTGAACCGCATCGAGGAGCGCATCGCTTCAGGCGAGCGGAAGGTGTTTGCTTCGGTTCCGATGCCTGCTTCTATTGCTACCGTTGAGCAGGTTGCGCCGATCGTGCGAGGTGCATGCTCCTTCGAGAAAACGCCCGCCGAAAAGGATTACCAGAGCTTCGTGCTCGAATTCCGCAACTCGCCCGCGTTGCTCGACTATCTCAAGATCGCCGATCTCGAAGCGTTCAGCAAGAAGGGCGCGATGACGCCGGACTTCATCATTCGTACCAAGAACCATCCGCTCGTGGCACCCGCGCCGGATGCCGATGATCTGGAAGGATTCGGCAAGAAATTGAGGGAGCGTGTCGAGCGCTACGTCGAGGAGTACCGAGCCTATTTCGAGCGCCAGCAGCAGGCGACTTGCATGGATGTCTCCATGATCGATCCGATGCCGCGTGTCGTTTTGGTGCCGGGTCTGGGGCTGTTCGGCCTCGGCCGTTCGGCAGCCGACGCGAAGCTGACTGCCGACATTGCCGAGCATTCGGCGCTGGCCATGCTCGATGCCGAATCGATCGGCTGCTTCGAGTCGATTTCGGAGCGCGACGCTTTCGAGATCGAGTACTGGGACATGGAGCAGGTCAAGGTGCGCAAGAACCTCAACGGTGGTGAGTTTGCCGGCAAGGTGGTGATGGTCACCGGCGGGGCGGGCGCGATCGGTCTGGCGACCGCCAAGGCCTTCAAACAGAAGGGGGCGGAGGTGGTCATCATGGATCTCGATCCGTTAGCGCTTGAGAAGGCGGCTGCGGAGCTTGGTGAGGGTACGCTCTCGATTCCCTGCGACGTGACCGATGCGAGGGTGGTTCGCAGCGCCTTCGATACGATTTGCCGTACGTATGGCGGCCTCGACATTATCGTCTCCAACGTCGGCGTCGCTCTGCAGGGGCGGATTGGCGATGTTGCCGACGAGCTGCTCCGCAAGAGCTTCGAGATCAACTTCTTCTCGCACCAGACGGTCGCGCAGAATGCGGTCAGGATCATGCGCGCGCAGAAGATCGGTGGCTCGCTGCTCTTCAACGTCTCCAAGCAGGCGGTCAACCCCGGAGCCGATTTTGGCCCGTACGGCCTGCCGAAAGCCGCCACGCTCTTCCTCGTGCGCCAGTACGCGCTCGACCATGGACGCGACGGCATCCGCTCCAACGGCGTCAACGCCGACCGCATCCGCAGTGGTCTGCTCACGCCGGAGATGATCAAGGCCCGTTCGGCGGCGCGCGGACTCAGCGAAAAAGATTATATGGCGGGCAACCTTCTCGGTCTCGAAGTGACGGCTGAGGATGTGGCCGATGCGTTCGTGCATCTGGCGCTCGAAGCCAAAACGACCGGTTCGATCACCACGGTTGACGGGGGTAACATTGCCGCTGCGCTGAGGTAAGTATCAAAAATTTATCATTTTACTAATTCAATCAGGAGCTCACGACGATGGCTGAATACGATAAGGACAAGCAGGCTAAAGAATATTACACCGATATTCCGGTCGATACCCACGGCTTTTTTCTGAAGGGTGCCCACTCGCTCGACTGGGGCATGAAGAACCGCCTTTCGAGGATTTTCCGGCCCGACACCGGCAAGACGGTCATGTTCGCCATCGACCACGGCTACTTTCAGGGGCCAACCACCGGCCTTGAGCGCCCGGACGTGAATATCGTGCCGCTCATGAAGCATGCTGACGCGATCATGCTGACCCGCGGCATCCTGCGCACCACAGTTCCCCCGAGTCTCACCAAGGCGGTTGTCATGCGGTGCAGCGGTGGCCCGAGCATCCTCAAGGAGCTTTCGGACGAAGAGATCGCCGTTGACATCGAGGACGCCATCCGCATGAACGTAGCCTGCATCACGCTCCAGGTCTTCATCGGCGGCGAGTACGAGACCCGCTCGATCCACAACATGACCAAGCTGATCGACATGGGCCTGCGCTACGGCATCCCGACGATGGCCGTGACCGCGGTCGGCAAGAATATGGTGCGTGACGCCAAGTACTTCCGCCTCGCCACCCGCATCTGCGCCGAACTCGGTGCCCAGATGGTCAAGACCTACTACGTTCCGGAAGATTTCGAGACCGTCGTGGCCTCCTGCCCGGTGCCGATCGTCATGGCAGGCGGCAAGAAGCTCCCCGAGCTCGATGCGCTGACCATGTCGTACAACGCTATCCAGGAGGGCGCGGCAGGCGTCGATATGGGCCGCAACATTTTCCAGAGCGACAACCCCGAGCCGATGATGCTTGCGGTCAACAAAATCGTTCACGAGGGCTACACCCCGAACGAGGCCTACGAGTACTTCCAGACGATCGTAGCCGAGAAGTAATCGACGTCGGTGCTGTGATCCGCCATCACGCTCAAACGGGAGGCAGCTCGAAAACTGCCTCCCCTCTTTTTCCAATTGCACAGCGGTTGATAGAATCAATTATGAATGCTGAAGACGTCAAAGGTTTTTTTGCTTCCAGAGAATCGCTCGACATGGAGCAGTACCTCGTTCTCGACTACTACCTCGAATGCGTCGGCGAGATCGAGATGGCGCTTGCCCATTTTTGCAGCGAGCAGTCAACCGCTCAGTGGAAACGGGTCGATGTCGATGAGGACTTCCGCCCGGTTCACGCCGCCAAGGTGATCGGCCTCAAGGTGATCGGCGAGCTGGAGGAGCTCAGCTACCCGGTCAAGCATTCCGAGTCCGGCAAGGTTCACGCCTGCCGGGTCACGATTGCCCATCCGCACTGCAATTTCGGCCCCAAGCTGCCCAACCTGCTGACTGCGGTGTGTGGCGAGGGCTCCTTCTTCACGCCGGGCGTACCGGTGGTGAAGCTGATGGACATCGAGTTTCCCGATAGCTACCTGGCTGAATTCGCCGGCCCGAAGTTCGGTATCGAAGGGTTGCGTAACGTGCTCGACGCGCACAACCGCCCGATCTTTTTCGGTGTTGTCAAGCCGAACATCGGCCTGAGTCCGGAAGAGTTTGCCGACATTGCTTACCAGAGCTGGCTTGGCGGCCTTGACATCGCCAAGGATGACGAGATGCTGGCCGACGTGACCTGGTCGTCCATCGACGAGCGTTCGGCGTTTCTCGGAAAAGCCCGCCGCAAAGCCGAGGCCGAGACCGGCGAGCCGAAGGTCTATCTGGCCAACATTACCGACGAGGTTGACAGCCTGATCGACAAGCACGACGTGGCTGTGCGCAACGGTGCGAACGCCTCACTCATCAATGCCCTTCCGGTTGGCCTGAGCGCCGTGAGGATGCTCAGCGGCTACACGCAGGTGCCGTTGATCGGCCACTTCCCGTTCATCGCTTCCTTCAGCCGGATGGAAAAATATGGCATCCACTCCAAGGTGATGACAAAGCTGCAACGCCTTGCCGGTCTGGACGCTATCATCATGCCTGGCTTTGGCGGACGCATGATGACCTCCGAGGAAGAGGTGATCGAGAACGTCCGAGAGTGCACCAAACCGATGGGTCACATCAAGCCCTGCCTGCCCGTGCCGGGCGGTAGCGATTCGGCCTTGACGCTTCAGACCGTGTATGAAAAGGTCGGCAATGTCGATTTCGGCTTCGTGCCGGGACGAGGCATCTTCGGCCATCCGATGGGGCCGAAAGCAGGAGCACAAAGTATTCGCCAGGCCTGGGAGGCGATCGAGCAGGGCATTCCGCTCGAAACCTACGGCCAAAGCCACCCGGAACTTCAGGCGATGATCGACCAGGCCGCCAAAAAGGAGTGAGTCACTTTTATTGCTATGGCACCAACATATCGCATCTATTACTAAAGAAAGATATTGGGCTAAAGCCCTTCTTTATTTTGTTTTATCCATGAACCCCGTCCCGAAAGCTTTCGGGACGGGGCAATTGTTTATAAGCTTCAATGGCCGGAGCATTATAAGCGTCCTGGCTCATTCTGAAAGCTTTCAGGCCGACGAACAGATTTTGAGCACCACCCAACGAAGTAATCGAAGCGCGTAACAAGTTTTTAGAGGTGCCCATGAACAAACTCGAAAACAGGGTCGCTGTCATCACCGGCTCGACCAAGGGGATTGGCCGGGCCATTGCCCACGCCTTTGTTCGGGAGGGAGCCAAAGTGGTGATCACCTCCAGCCGCCAGGCCAACGTCGATGCCGCTCTCCGCGAGTTTCCCGAAGGATCAGCTTTTGGTCACGTCTGCAATGTTTCATCGTACGAGGCTGTCGAGGAGC
>DRSQ01000207.1 GCA_011372505.1 Chlorobaculum parvum
CACCCATCGGGTTAATAATCAGATTGTCAAATTTTTTTGCCGCTTCCAGCCACCAGATCGGAAGCGGTGAAGCGATTGAGGTGATTGTGGCCGCAGGCTCTTGCCATGACTTGCATCATGGTGACGGAGTTGCACAGGAAGCGGTAAACCCGTTGTGCGGCGTGGTCGATCTGGAGGCGCTGGCGAAGTTCAGGGTCCTGGGTGGCAACGCCGACGGGGCAGTGGTTGTTGCTGCAGGCGCGCATTCCGAGGCATCCGGCAGCCTGGATTGCGGCATTGCCGAGGGCGATGGCGTCGGCCCCGAGGGCGAGCGCTTTGATGAAATCGGATTCGGTGCGCAAACCGCCGGTAATGACGAAGCTGACGTGTCGGGCAGCACAGTTGTCGAGATGCCGCCGCGCCCTCGCGAGAGCCGGGATAGTCGGAACGGAGATGTTGTTTTTCAAGAGGTCGGGTGATGCCCCGGTGCCCCCACCGCGTCCGTCGAGGATGACATAGTCCGCGCCCGCTTCGATGGCGAAGTCGAGGTCGGCCTCGATGTGTTGCGCCGAGAGTTTGAAGCCGATGGGAATGCCACCAGTCGCTTCCCGGATGCACTCGGCCCGTTCTGCGAACTCCTCCGGGATGCGCAGGTTACGGAAGTGCGACGGGGCGTGGGCGTCGCGGTGCGGTTCGAGGCCTCGCACGCGGGCAATCTCCTCGATGACCTTTTCTGCTGGAAGCAACCCGCCCACGCCGGTTTTGGCGGCTTGCCCGGCCTTGAAGTGAAACGCCTGGCAAAGGGTGACCTGCTCGATGTCGAAGCCGAACTCCGCAGGCGCAAGCTCATAGAAATAGCGGGAGTTCTCGGCCCGCTCCGCTTCGAGCATCCCTCCTTCCCCGGAGCAGATGCCGGCACCGGCCATTTCGGCTCCTCGTGCAAGGGCGATCTTGACTTCGCGGCTGAGCGCCCCGTAACTCATGTCTGTGACGAGCAGGGGAATTTCAAGGCGTAACGGCCTTTTGGCACGAGGACCAATGACCACCTCGGTTCCAACGTGCGCACCGTCGTCGAGCGGCTGCACGGCGAGCTGGGCGGTGAGAATCTGAATGTCGTCCCATTTCGGAAGCTGGTCACCCGGCACGCCCATCGCCGAAACCGCGCCCTGCGGAGAAAAGGTGTCGGGATCGGTTTCGGCAAGCTGGTGGATGTAGCTGTTGCGAGGCTCTTCCGGGCCTCCGTGAATGTCGGCGTACAGCCCCTGGTACGCATCGCGATCGTAGGGCTGCGGGTTGCTGCGTGCCCACTCGGCAATCTCGTTCTCATCGACCAGCACCGCATTGGCCTCACGGTCGATCCAAGTCCGGAACCGGGGCAGCGCCTCCTCGTTGTTATACTCGCTCACGCCGGAATCGAGGCGATAGTCCCAGTTGTGCACTCCACAGATGAGGTTGTCGCCCTGCACGAAACCGTCGGCCATAAGCGCGCCACGGTGCAGGCAGCGTCCGTACAGCACCGAGACCTCATCACCATAGCGAATCACCACCAGATCGACCTCACCAACCAGAGCGTAATGGGGTTTTCTATCCTTGAGCTCGCTCCATGTGGCGACTTTGAGCTGTTTCGGGGATGCGCTGTGACTCATTTCGGTGTTGGACTGGTTGTCTGTGCTTTTCTTTAAAAATGACCGCCGTCGTCAACGATTACTCGCTTTTGTGCAGATACCTGAAGGTAATCTCTTTCCACCGTTCCGATGCCATGATGTCGAGCAAATTACGGTTGAAGGCCTCTCTTTGGCAGCTACCCGGCGGCAGAGCGATGGCATAATATTCGGGCTGGAAAACGCGATCGACGATTTTGATGCCATGTACCTCGCCCGAGGTAACCAGATAGCGCATGATCAGCTCATTGAACACGACGGCCTCGATCTTCCCGTTTTCAAGGGCGTTGAGCGCATCGGTGATGGCCGGAAATTGCCTGCTCTTGATGGCGGCGTTTTCAAGGTAGCTGCTGCTGCTCGACGCCAGCACCGTACCGACTTTTTTGCCGTACAGATCATCGACCCGCTTGATGTCGCTTTCGAGGCTACCGACGGTAAGCACGGCCGTCATGGCCGCCGTGAAGCCGGAGATCACCACCAGACCGGTGAACATCCAGACCAGCGCAATGAGCCTTCCGCCCAGCGTGGCAGGCGCTTTGTCGCCGTACCCGACGGTGGTCATGGTAACGGCAGCTCACCAAAATCCAGATCCGATTCCCTGGGCTGGCGTTCCGCCGAACTGTTCGGGATTCTTCTTCCGCTCGAAAAGCCAGACCAGCACGCCCGAAAGCAGAAGCAGCATGGAAAGAGCAGCAAGAACCAGGAGAAAAGCCGGGGAAAAGAGGCGCCCAATGATGTGCAGCCAGCCTGCATCCTTTTCCCTGACGGCAATGGCAAGACCCGAGTGAAAATAGGGAGAGGTAAAATCGAGCAAGCGCTCGCGCTCGCCAGTCATAGTGATAGCCGCAGCCGCCGCATCGACCTCACCGCGCTCGGCGGCTTCGAGCATTCCCGTCGGCGACATTTCTCTGATGATAAGTTTGCGTTGCTGCTTTTCGGCAATGACGCGCATCAGATCGATGGAGATGCCCTCCCACTCCCCCTTGTCATTTTTCATGGCAAACGGCGGCGACTGTTTCGTGGCCACCACCAGTTCGTGTTCAGCGGCGATGGCTGTCACAGGAGTGGCAAGCGCCCAAGAGAGGGCGGAAATGAGAACAAAAATGATCGCCTGCCATGACGATGAGCGCCAGTGATCGGCTGATCCGGGACATGAGAGGGTGAAAAATGAGGTCGTATGATACCCGTTTTGCATGTCCTCCTGCTGCTGCCGATATGGCGTTGAAAGCGGATCGGATCGTCGGTGATCGTAGGAGCAATCACCGACGCGCTGATGCTGCCAGACTATGCCGACTGGATGAGATGAACGTCCTGCTGGGGAAAGGGAATGGAGAGACCGTTGGCATCCATCGATTCCTTGAACTGCTTGGTGAGGTCGAACTTGACGCCCCAGTAGTCCCCAGAGGTGACCCAAACGCGAACCGTGATGTTGATCGAGCTGTCGGCAAGCTCGCTGACCACGACCTGTGGAGCGGGCTTGGCATGAATGCGCTTCTCACCGCCAATAACGCTGTTGATGACTGAAAAAGCCTTGTCGATATTGTCTTCGTAGGAAATGCCGATCAGAAAATCGACGCGCCGGGTATCGTGGTACGAATAGTTGATGATCGAACCGCTCCACACCTGGCTGTTGGGCAGAATGATCTGCACATTGTCCGGCGTGGCCAGCTCCGTGGTAAAGAGCGAGACATTCTTGACCGTGCCCGCTTTGCCTGCAACTTCTACATACTGACCGGTGCGGAAAGGCCTGAAGAAAATCAGCATCACTCCGGAAGCGATGTTGGAAAGCGTTCCCTGCAAAGCCAGCCCAATGGCAAGACCGGCGGAGGCCAGCACCGCAAGCAGGCTCGCTGTCTGTACACCGACCTGATTGAGAACGGTGATCACCGTGACGGCTATGATGGTATAACGCAGAAGGCTGCCGAAGAAGTGCACCAGCATCTCGTCGAGACGTCCCTGCTTGCTCAACGACGCGACAAGCCGCTTGCTGAGGATGGTCGCCAGTTTCAGACCGACGACAAGAATGAGAAGGCCAACCAGCAACTTGACGCCAAAGGTTGACACGTACTGCACAAGCGCATCGAGATTGATTTCGTTCATGGCTGGATGGATTTAGGTGGGCAAGGTCTTACCGTCACCTAAACAGCGAAACGATAAAAAACAGTTCCTGAAAAAAAGATGAGCGTTTCAGTGCAGGCCTGAACCCGCCGCTGAAACGCTCTGTCAGATAAAGGGATATTGTTACTGCACGAAATTGATGAACTGCTTCTGCTGCTCGGCAACCGTACCGCCCATCACCTCGGCGACGATGCCGCCGAACATCTTGCCCATCAGTCCAGCGTTCATCGCACCGACATAGGTATTGCCATCGGCTTTCTGATAGACGCTGATGGTGCAGGGCATCATGACCGAAACGATCTTGGTATCGTCACCCTTCAGGATGTTGTAGGCATGATTGGCCTCACAGAGGTTGACAAGCCTCACCGGAGGAAGCTCGCCGCCGCCATGTTTTTTCACCGATTTGTCGATCGGCATAACGCCTGCGACCACCCACCCTTCGGCCAGCGCGTTGTCCTGGATTTTGGCAACGGTCTCATCGACGCCATAGGGACTCTGGTACTCCTTGAGCATCATGCCCGGCATCATCATCCATCCCGCGCCCGCGGTGAGAAGTATGCCGAGGACAATGCCGATCAACAGACTGCGAAAGTTCATAATGCGATCCTCCATGTTTTGGATTACTTGACGAAAAAAACGTTATGGAATAGCGGCAAGGCTGATCCCGGAACAGCAAAACAATGGCCGGAGGAGCGTTTCGCCTCTGTTTCGATTGTCATCTCGATGCGAACGTGTGCAGCCATTGACGACGGCACCACGACGGCCTGACCACTACTGCCGTAAGCAAGTTAACATTATTAATCTGCATCGTCAATAGATGGGGCAATACGCTCAAACAACTGATGCAGTTCACAGCCGCCGTAGATCGCCAAAAGTCCTTGCCTGAAGCGAGCAAATGTTTAACTTTTTACGACATTTCCCGAACCCCTCTCCGGGGTTTGACAACTCATTCAGCACAATCCGGATGTCCTCTCTGCATATCTACAACTCGCTGACCCGCGCCAAGGAACCCTTTGAACCCATCCAGCCCGGCCTGGCCACGATCTACGTCTGCGGCCCGACCGTGTATGGCCACGCCCATCTCGGCCACGCCAAAAGTTACGTGTCGTTCGACGTGGTGGTGCGCTGGCTGCGCCATGTCGGCAAAGAGCAGGGCTACAAGGTGCGGTACGTGCAGAACATCACCGACGTTGGCCACCTGACCGGCGACGCCGACGAGGGGGAGGACAAGATACAGAAGCAGGCGCGGCAAGAGCGCGTCGAGCCGATGGAGGTGGCGCAGTTCTACACCCGCAGCTTTTACGAGGATATGGACCGGCTCGGCGTCGAGCGCCCAAACATCGCGCCGACCGCCACCGGCCACATCCCGGAGCAGATCGCGCTGGTCGAGCGGCTCGTCGAAACCGGCCACGCCTACGAGTCCAACGGCAACGTCTATTTCGATGTCAACTCCTTCGAGGGGTACGGCAAGCTGTCGGGCCGCACCGACCAGGAGGCGTTGCAGTCGGGCGGGCGCGTCGCCGAGCGCTCGGACAAGCGCAGCCCCTCGGACTTCGCGCTCTGGAAAAAGGCCGAGCCGGGCCACATCATGAAGTGGCAGTCGCCGTGGGGCGAGGGCTACCCCGGCTGGCATCTGGAGTGCTCCGCGATGGCAATGAAGTACCTCGGCGACACCATCGACATCCACGGCGGCGGCATGGAGAACAAGTTCCCGCACCACGACTGCGAGATCGCCCAATCCGAAGCGGCCACCGGCAAGCCTTTCGTGCGCTACTGGATGCACAACAACATGGTGACGGTCGATGGGGTCAAGATGGGCAAGTCGCTCAAAAACTTCGTGAACCTCAAGGAGCTGTTCGCGACCTTCGACCCGCTGGTGATCCGCTTCTTCATTTTGCAATCGCACTACCGCTCCCCCCTCGACTTCTCCGAAGCAGCCATCAAAGCCTCGCAGTCCGGGTTCGAGAAGTTGCAGGAGACGTACAAACGATTGGCAGAGTCGGCGGATGGGAACGGGCAGCTTGACGTGGCCGCCTTCGAGCAGAAAATCACCGACGCGCTGAACGACGACTTCAACACGCCGGTCGCCATCGCCGTACTCTTCGAGTTCATCAAGACGCTCAACAGCGCGCTCGACAAGGGCGGCCTCGACACCGCATCGAAAGCCGCCGCGCTGGCGCTTTTCGACACCTTCGCCGCAGAGGTGCTCGGCATCCTGCAAAGCCGCGAAGCGGCAAGCGGCAATGCCGAAGCGGATGCCCAAACGCTCGACGACGTCATGCAGGTGCTGCTCGAACTCCGCAAGGAGGCGCGCGCCAGCAAAGACTTCGCCACCAGCGACAAAATCCGCGACCTGCTCATTGAGCGGGGCATCGAAGTCAAAGACACCAAAGAGGGCGCAACCTGGTCAAGGAAAAAAGGTTGAACGAAAAAAGCCGGGGAGAGTCTCGAAAACCACTGCCTCCCACTCCTCTACAAAAACTTATCCAACCCTCCCTCTCTTCTCATCGCCTCCACTGCCTTCGACACATCGCCCGACTGCCCTTTCCGGCAGATCAGCAGTGCGTCGGGCGTATCGACCACGATGAGGTTGTCCACGCCAATGGCAACCACCGCCTTTCCGTGAGGCTTGCGAACGAAGACCTGGTTCGAGTCGATCATGATCGCCTCGGTGCCGTCCATATCGCGCCCTTCGAGGCCAAGGCCCACTTTGATGACCTCGTCCCAGCACCCCAGATCTGTCCAGCCGAAATCACCCGCCAGCATGAACACCTTCTCGGCCTTCTCCATGATGCCGTAGGCAATCGACACCGGGTGAACCCAGCTGTAAACATCCTCGATCACCGACTCCTGCCGTTCGGTGCCGATGAAGGCGTGCACGTTCTGCATGTCTTCGTACAGGTCGGGCAGCGAGCGGCGGTACTCCCGGCTGATGTCATCGACGTGCCAGATGAACACCCCGCTGTTCCACCAGAAGTCGTGGCTCTCCAGAAACTGCTCGGCAGTAGCGATGTCGGGCTTTTCAGCAAAGGTCTTGACCCGGAAAAGCGGGATGTCAGCCAGATCGTCAGCCTCGTCTTCCATCATGACCGACGATTCGACCTGGATGTAGCCATATCGCGTCTCAGGACGGTCGGGCTGAACGCCGACGGTGATCAGCCCCTGCTTTTCGCGCGCCAGGCACACCCCCTTTTCGATGGTCTGCAAAAAGCGCTCCTCGTCGTGCACGAGATGGTCGGCAGGCAGTACGACAGTCACAGCGTCGGGTTGGCGCTTTCGGACAAAGGTGTTGGCCAGCGCAATACAGGTTGCGGTATCCCGGATGGTTGGCTCGATAATGATATTATCGGTATCGAAATCGGGAAGCGAGTCGAGCACCAGCCGCCAGTGGTGCTTGCCAGTGATAATGAGGATGTTCTCCTTGCGGACGACGCGCGAAATTCGCTCGACCGTCTGACGGATCATAGTGCCGCCATCGAAGAAGTGGAGAAACTGTTTGGGATTCTTTTTTCTGGACAGCGGCCAGAGCTTGGCGCCTATCCCCCCGGCCATGACTACGGCATAGACATGGCTGCAGAAATTCTTCGTCTTGACCATACTGTTCAATCTCTACCTTCAGTCCCCGGCATCATGCTCCCCGCAACCTGCGGATGCAGCAGACCGGGATACTCTTGAGACGATGCGAATGTATAACTCAACAATAATGTACAATAATTTTAACCATGTGCCCGCCAGCGTCATCTGGACGTCACCCGATCTTTGCCATTAATGGCAAAATCGCTTTCTTTTGTGACGAAGTTTTTTTCATCGCACCAGACCGAATCGTCATGCAGAACGACCTGCGCCTTTTGGAGGAGCTTTGCCAGGAGCACGGCATCCCCGCTACCGATAATGCCCTGAATCTGCTGGTGCGCTACACCAGGCTTCTCGAAGAGTGGAACCGGAAGGTGAACCTCATCAGCCGCAAGGAGGATGCGCCGGTCATTGTGAAGCATGTGTTTCACTCGCTGCTCATCTGCGGGGTTCACGAGTTCAGCGCAGGCGAGAAGGTGCTCGACCTGGGCACAGGCGGCGGGCTACCCGGCATTCCGCTGGCCATTCTGTTTCCTGAAGCCTCGTTTTTGCTTGTGGATTCGACCGGCAAGAAGATCGCAGCCTGCAAGGCGATGATCCGGGAGCTCGGGCTCAAGAACGTGATGGCAGTACATACGCGGGTAGAGGAGCTGAGGGGGGTGATGTTCGATACGGTGCTCAGCCGGCAGGTAGCACCGCTCGAAGAGCTGTGCGGCTACTGCTCGAAGCTGCTGAAGCGCGAAGGTGTGCTGATCTGCCTGAAGGGGGGAGAGCTCGACGAGGAGATCGCCAAAGCTGTGCAGGCGCGTGACAAGCATTTCGGATTTCCGGCCTCGGTCGATCAGATGCCGATCGACCGGATCGATCCGCTCTTCTCCGAAAAGCAGATAGTCATCGCCCGCTGGTGATTCCGGAGAATCTTGCGAACGATGACTACCGTGATTTTTATCTGTATGGCGTAGCGGATCGAGCCGTTACTCTGCCGATTCGTCGCCCTCTTTTTCAGCCTCGGCTTTTTTGGAGCCTTTGACACGCTTTGCACGATCCTGCTTCGCGGCTGTCGGTGCTGCTGCCGGAGCCTCGGCGAAATCGACCAGCTCGATGACGGCCATCTTTGCCGCATCGCCAAATCGGGGAGCGAGCTTGATGATACGGGTGTAACCGCCGTTGCGGTCTCCAACGCGGCCCACGACCTCCTCGAACAGCTCCTGCACAGCCTCTTTGCTGCGAAGGGCGCTGAAGATTTCGCGCTGCGCATGGTGTGTTCCCTTGCGCGCCTTGGTGATGATTTTCTCGACAACCTTGCGGGTCTCCTTGGCTTTCGCCTCGGTGGTCTCGATACGCTTGTGGATCAGCAACTGCGTCGAAAGGTTCGACAGGGTGGCTTTTCTATGAGCACTCGTTCTTCCGAGTTTCCTTGCTGGCTTTACTTTACGCATGTCTTTATTCCGCTCTCGTTGATTTCAATTGTACTATTGCCTGCCTCACCCTTTCATCTGGTAGCGTGTGATATCCATTCCGAACTTGAGTCCCTCCTTGTCAAGGGCCTCTTTCAGCTCC
>DRSQ01000208.1 GCA_011372505.1 Chlorobaculum parvum
CATGCGGAAAGTCAACAACCTTCATCTGCATGTCGCCGACGCCCTCTTCGGGCCGTGGAAAGAGCACCCGAAAAGCCCGATCTACAGAAACAGCGACAACTACGCGCGGCCTGGCGGGCGGGTCATCAAGGATGGCGCGGTGCTCTATCGCTACGCACAGGACGGCCAGCCTCACTACGGCAGCAAGACCTGGGCGTTCAGAATCACCAGACTCACGCCAACGGACTACCGCGAGGAACCGGTATCCGACAAACCGGTCGTCGGCAGCGGCCCCGAAACCTGGCGCAACGTAGGAATGCACACCGTTGACGCGCACAAGCTGGACGATGGCCGCTGGATCGCGCTGGTGGATGGACTGGAAGACAAACGCATCACCTCGTGAATCTCTCGTCATCGCAAGACTCCCGTAGTATCCGGCGAAAAACCTGTCATTCCCAACTGTAGGGGCAATCCCTTGCGGTCGCCCCATGCAAAATCCGGCTTCCGGAGCACCTCCGTATCGGCATAGACGTGCGGCTGAAGCGCCCGCAGTTTTGGATTTCGCCCGTCAAGATATTCGAGCCGTTTCTGCACGCCAATGCCGCACAACACCCATGGTCTCCCGTCGAAAAACCAATTGCATCAACATGTGAAAAACGGTGATGTAAACTATATTCTTTTCGTGATAATACGCATTTCACCTATACCGCAATAATCCAGTCAATCCCCAAAGCGCTCGTTGCAAAAAAACGTCGGCAAGCACATGACATAATCAAACAATACCATGCCCGCAAACAGCAAAAAATGGTGTACCTTAAGGGCGAAAAACCGCTGCGCCGTCTGGCGCTATAAGGGCACCGCTAAAAAGAGTCATGAGCGGTTCGAATGCAAGGCGGGTGGAGCGCAGAAACCGAGTGTACGCAGTGTAGCACGCGAGATTTCGAGCACCACCCAACGCAGCGATCGGGCCGTGCAATAAGTTTTTAGAGGTGCCCATAATGAAATCGAGCCTTTACGCGCCCTTCATGATCAGGATTCTCTGCATCCACCTCGCTGAAAGTCAGGCAAGCTACCGCTACCGCATTGCCCAGTTCCTGCCCTACTGGAAAGAGTACGATATCGACATGCAGCCGGTGCGCATCACCAGCAAAAGTTATCCGGAAAAACTCCTGATTGCGCTCAGGAGCAAGGCGTACGACTACGTCTGGCTGCAACGCAAGCCGCTCTCGCCAGTCTTTACCTCCCTGATCGCACGCAACAGCTGCCTGATTTACGATTACGACGACGCGCTCTACGCTGTGGAGAGTTACCGCAAAACCAAACCCAAACCGGTGCAGCCCGGTTCGAAACAGACCATCAAGCGCCTGAACATGGCGCTGAAATACTCATCGCTGGTATTCGCCGGAAGCGATGATCTGGCCAGATACGCCCGCCGGTTCAACCCGGAAGGCACCTTCATCGTCCCGACCGCATACGGCAAGCTCCCGAGCCCGCCGCCACCGGCCCCGGCTGACCAGCCAGTCACCATCGGCTGGATCGGCAATACCGGCAACCTCTACTTCCTTGAGATGATCGACAAGGCTGCCGCCGCAATCCAGCAGCGCTACCCATCGGTCAGGTTTTCCGTGATGAGCGGCAAAGCACCGGAAGGGCTCAAAACCCGCTGGGAGTTCACGCCGTGGTCAACAGAGGGCGAACAGGCCTGGCTCGATTCGATCGACATCGGCATCATGCCGCTTGAGGATGACGAGTGGAGCCGGGGCAAGTGCGCTTTCAAACTGCTGCAATACATGGCGCACGGCAAGCCGGCCGTAGCCTCGAAGGTGGGTGCGAACCTGAATGCGGTCATCGACGGCGCAAGCGGCTTTCTCGCAAACTCCGAAGCGGAGTGGGAACAGGCGCTCGAAACCCTGGTTTCAAATCCCGACAAGCGCCTCAGCATGGGAGAAGAGAGCCTGAAGCATTTTCTTGCGACCTATGAGCGCCAGCGGATTCAGGAACAGATGGCAACCCTCCTACACAACCATTTTCGACAAACGAAAAGCCACCGTTCACGCTAACCCAACCCACCCAGCCCGGTTGAGCGAAGTCACCGCAAGAGATTGTCCCCTGCCATATCATGACAAAGTTCCACAGATAACCGACGAAACATCCGAAGCAGTTCGGAATCGGGATAACGATGCTCTTGCCATAGGCCTCACTCCAAACATCCGAAAACAATCCAGAACGCGACACGCTTTTGTAACAAACTTTTTTTTGTTACAATTATGAAAACTCGTATTAACAGCCTTAACAATCGTAAACAGCGTGCTCGATCTTTCAGATACCCCCCTGCTTGGCAAAGGCTCATCGCGACTCTGTTATCTGCACCCCGATGACCCCGGCAAGTGCATCAAGATCACCTGCACACAAAATTCAGACGTCGAAAAACAGGAGCTGAAGCACTACCGTCGCCACCAGCGGCGCGGTATCTCATGGGAAATGCTGGCAAAAACCTACGGTTCTGTAGAAACCAGCGCGGGTTCGGGCGTGATGTTCAGCCTGGCTCGAGACTTCGACGGTGCGATCTCCCGCACGCTCGACCACTACCTGGCCGACGAAAAACTCACCCCGCCAGCCAAACAGCTCGCGGCGCTGTTCAGCAACTTCCGGAGCTACATGCTCAGGGAGCGCATCGTCGTCAGGGAACTCAAGTCCGACAACATCGTACTGCAACGCCTGACTCCCAACAAGGCACGTCTCATCCTGATCGACGGAGTCGGCAACAACCAGTTCCTGCCCATCGCCAATTACATGAACACTTTTACCAAACGGGTTATTCAGAGAAAATGGCGCAGATTCGAGAAGCATCTGAGTGAGGAGTTCACGGACAACACGATTGTGCAACGTATTCTCGGCATAAAGAGCTAAAAAGCGCAACTTTCCGACCTTTACCGCTTTTTCTTATCAGTGAAATACGAGAGCAGATAACGACGCAGCGATTTTACGATAGCCCGGACAGCACGAGCACGATACTCTCCGGCAAACTGGTCATGCCGGTTACTCCGCACAGAGAGCTTCAACAGCTCCGGCAAATCGTGGCGCAGAGACGCCCTGAATCTCTCGAAATCTTTTTCGTTGTAAAGCAAATTATCAATAACAACACGGTCAAGTGCAATGTTTGAACTGAGAATGCTGGCGATCCCGTCCGGCAGTCCGGCACGTAATGCCTTCAGTTCGACAACGATCTTCGAACGCATCATGGCCATACGCTTCTGCGACTCGTTGGCTTCGTGCATCCGCCAGACAGAGAGCGGCTTCTGCGCGTAAGCATAGACAGGAAAACCGGCAAGGGCGATTCTGAGGTACATGTCCCAGTCGTCGTGAGGCTTTGTCCGGTCATCGAACCCGCCGACTTTCCGAAACATCTCGCGATGCACCAGCGGCGAGGAGGAGTGAATGAAGTTCTCGTCAGCCAGCCCGTGCACCATGCTGGATCCGGCGATCCGGGAACGATAGCTCTCAAGCACCTTCAAAGTCTTCTTTTCGCGC
>DRSQ01000209.1 GCA_011372505.1 Chlorobaculum parvum
AAGCTGATCGCCGATGTGAACGCTTCGCGCCCGACAGCCGTGAACCTCTTCTTTGCGACGAAGAAAATGCAGGCGGTTTATGACGCCAACTTCGAGAACGATTCGCTCGAAACGATCTTCGCGAAGATGACCGACATGGCGCACAAAATCTACAATGACGAGGTCGATAACTGCGACAAGATCGCGCTCCACGGCGTCGATCTCATCAAGCGCGATTTCGCCGACGTGCTCAAAACCCGCAAGCTTAACGTGCTCACCCACTGCAACACCGGCACGCTCGCCTGCTGCGGCATCGGTACGGCGCTTGGCGTGATTCGTCTGGCGTACGAGGCGGGGCTGATCGAACGCGTGATCTCCGCCGAAAGCCGCCCGCTTTTGCAGGGACTGCGCCTCACCGCCTGGGAGCTGGAGCACGACGGTATTCCGTTCGCCTCGATCTCCGACTCTTCATCGGCGATCCTCATGCAGCGTGGCATGATCGACTTCGCCGTCACCGGCGCTGACCGCATCACGGCCAACGGCGACACGGCCAACAAGATCGGCACCTTTGCCCACGCCATCAGCGCGAAGTACCACGGCCTGCCCTTCTACATCGCAGCCCCGGTCTCGACCATCGACATCACGATGGCTGAAGGCACGGAAATCCCGATCGAAGAGCGCAACGCCGACGAGCTGCGCAAAATCTTCAGCACGCAGGTCGCCACCCCGACCACCCCGGTGGTCAACTACGCCTTCGACGTGACGCCCGGCACCCTCATCCGCGGCATCATCACCGAAAAAGAGGCCGTCGTCGGCAACTACAACGAAGGCCTCGAAAAGGTCGTCAACGGCTGAACCGCTCTGATCTGACAGAGTTATGAAAAAAGGCTCCCGATATGGGGGCCTTTTTTATGTGCGGACGGGGATCGGGAAATCGAATTTCTCCGCCGAGTGCAAGGGCTAATCCATCCTCTTTCCCGCTCAACGGTTTTTTTACCGGCCTCATAAAGGCAACAATTGTTAAATTGCTTCAGGAAGCATCGTGGTCATATCAGAAATCCATCGGGGAGAAGGGCATGAACGATTCCGGTTATGATTACTCCGTCGTGCGGGGTTTCGCTTATTCGGCGCTCTTCTGGCTCGTCGTGGGGCTGATTATTGGCCTCTGGATGGCATACGAGCTGTTCGATCCCTCCCTGAACCTGACCCCGTGGCTCAGCTTCGGTCGCCTTCGCGTGGTGCATACCAACGGCCTCGGCGTAGGCTTTGGGCTGTCGGGCATCTTTGCGACTGCCTACTATATGCTCCAGCGCCTGACGCGCACCCCGCTCCCCTTTCCGCGTCTGGCCAGGGCGCAGATGTACCTGTTCAACCTCATCATCGCAGCCGCCGCCGTCACGCTCATGGCGGGCATGAACACAACCAAAGAGTACGCCGAGCTTGAATGGCCGCTCGACGTCGGCGTGGTGATCATGTGGGTGATGTTCGCCATCAACGTCTTTGCCATTCTGATCAAGCGCCGTGAAGAGCAGATGTACATTTCGCTCTGGTACCTGATCGCCATGACCGTGACCATCGCGGTGCTCTACATCGTCAACAACCTCGAAATTCCGGTCACGCTCTTCAAATCGTACAGCATCTACGCGGGCAACAACGACGCCAACGTGCAGTGGTGGTATGGCCACAACATCGTGGGTTTTATCTTCACCGTGCCGATCCTGGCCATGTTCTACTACTTCCTGCCCAAGGCCACAGGCCTGCCGATCTACAGCCACCGCCTCTCGATCGTCTCGTTCTGGTCGCTGATCTTCGCCTACCTCTGGACGGGCGCGCACCACCTGATGCTCACCCCGCTGCCAGAGTGGATCCAGACCGTAGCCATCGCCTTCAGCATCTTTCTGATCGCTCCATCGTGGGGGTCGGTAGTCAACGGCTACTACACGCTTCAGGGCAACTGGGAGCAGATGCGCACCAACTACCTGACCAAATTCTTCATCCTCGGCATCACCTTCTACGGCCTTCAAACTTTGCAGGGACCGTTGCAGGGGTTGCGGACGCTCAACGCCTTTTTCCACTACACCGACTGGGTGATCGGCCACGTTCACATGGGCACGATGGGATGGGTGACGATGATTATCTCCGCCTCGTTCTACTACATGATTCCGGGAATCGCGGGTCGCGAGCTGTACAGCATCAGGCTGGCCAACATCCACTTCTGGCTGATTCTCGTCGGCCAGATCACCTGGACAATCACCATGTGGATTGCCGGCATCCAGCAGGGCGCGATGTGGAAAGCGACCAATCCCGACGGCTTCCTCATGTACAGCTTCCTCGACAGCCTCACAGCCCTTTATCCCTATTACCGGATGCGCTTTGCCGCCGGGGTGGTCTATTTCGCCGGCATCCTGATTTTTGCCTGGAACATCTTCCAGACGGTCAGGCAAGCACCGCAAACCACTGAAACCGCCGAAGCATAACGTTTAAACCAGGAGTTCTGATCATGGGAATCAATTCCAAGCCGCTGCTCTTTGCGGTTGTCTCCGCACTGGTCATCCTCGTCGGAACGGTGGTGACGGTGTTCGTGCCGATGTTCATGCCCTCGACCCAGCCGGTGAGCCGGTTCGTCAAGCCCTACACGGCCATCGAGCAGGAGGGGCGCGACATCTATATTCGGGAGGGATGCAACAACTGCCACACCCAGACCGTCCGACCGCTCCGCACCGAAGTGCTGCGATACGGTGAGTACTCGAAAGCCGAGGAGTTCGCCTGGGATCGTCCATTCCTCTGGGGATCGAAGCGCACCGGACCTGACATGAACCGCATCGGCGGCAAGTACCCCGATTCGTGGCACTACAAGCACATGCAGAGTCCGCAGTCGATGTTCCCGCTCTCCAACATGCCGCCCTACGGCTGGCTTGCCACCAACAAGCTCGACACCTCGAACTCGTACAGAAAGTGCGAAATCCTCGGCTACGGCTACAGCGAAGCAGAGGTGCAGCAACAGATCGCCGACTACAAGCAGCGCGTGACCTCGCCGGAGTACGATTCGAAAGCCACCCGCGACCTGGTAACGCCACCGGCCCTGCAGGGCGAGCTGACCGAAATGGACGCCATCATCGCCTACCTGCAGAAGCTCGGGCGTGACGTCAAGGCAATGGAAGCGCAACCATGAATTGGGAACAGATCGCCTACGTCGCCTTCACCATAACACTTGTGCTCGTGATGGCAGGAATCATTATCTACTACTACAACCCGAAGCGCAAGAAAAAGGTCGAGGAACCGAAGTTCCGGATGCTGGACAAGGGCGAAGACGAACAAGGGCATCTCTAAAAAGTGTCATGAGCAACCTGAGTGCAAGGCAGATGGAGCACAGAAACCGGAGCGTACACGGAGTACGTGAGGATTTCGAGCACCACCCAACGCAGCAATCGGGGCGTGCAATAACTTTTTAGAGGTACCCGCATAATGGTAAAGTACCTTTACAAAACATCGACAACAGGAGAGCAGCATGAACGATTCCGGAGTGCCGCACGAAGGGCACAACAAGATTCCGAAAGGGTGGATGGCCTTCTTCATCGGCGTCGTCATCTTCCTCCTCTGGTACATAGCGGCCTACACCCCGACCATTTCGGGCTGGTCGTTCTACAAGATTTTCGAGGATGAAATGAAGGCGGGTCAGCAGCAGGCCGTGACCGCTGTCGCCTCATCCGATCCAGGCCGTTACGTCGGCAAAAGCGACGCCATCGCAGAGGGCGAGGCCGCCTACCAGACCAGTTGCGCAGCCTGCCACATGACCGACGCCAGCGGCGGAATCGGCCCGAACCTCAAGACAAAGCTCAAGTTCGGCTCGACACCCGCAGGCCTCTACGAATCGATTGCGAACGGCCGTCCGGGCGGCATGCCGCCGTTCGGCCAGCAGCTCGGCAACGACAAAATCTGCAAGATCGCCGCCTGGATCGAAAGCCTGAGATAGCGCGATGCAAACGCACTGGAGACGATACCGGCAAGCGGCAGCCATCGCGCAGGCCGTTGTGCTGACCGGGCTTCCGTTCGTGAAAGTCAACGGACAGAGCGCCCTGCGGTTCGACATCGGGGAGCTGAACCTCTATTTCTTCGGCACGGTCATCCGGATCGGCGACTTTTATCTCATCCTCGCGGCAACACTCTTCCTGCTGCTCTTCATCGCCACGGTCACGGTGGTTTTCGGGCGGGTCTGGTGCGGCTGGCTCTGCCCCCAGACCGTGCTGCTCGACCTGACCGACAGCTTGGCGTCGATCATCGGGCAGAAGCACCGCAACCTCATCGGCAAGCTCGTGCTCGTACCGCTTTCAGCGCTGGTGTCGATCACCATGATCTGGTACTTCGTTCCGCCGGCTGAGACCATCGCCGGGCTCTTCTCCTCGCCGTTGATCGCGGGCTTTTTCATCGTACTCTGGGCGCTGGTCTGGCTCGAACTGGCCCTGCTCGGCAGGGGATTCTGCACCTCGATCTGTCCCTACGCCATGATGCAGAACGCGCTGTTCGACAAGGAGACGCTGGTGATCGAATACGACAAGTCACGTGACTCGACCTGTATGAAGTGCGACGACTGCGTGCGCGCCTGCCCGGTCGGCATCGATATCAAGGAGGGACTCAGCAACCGCTGCATCGCCTGCGCCGAGTGCATCGACGCCTGCTGGCTGAAGAGCAGCAAACGCGATCTGCCGCCCTTCCCGAACTACAAAGGCAAAATCATCCGCCCGAAAACCTTCCTGCTCGGCGGTCTGACGGCAGCCTCGGCGCTGGTGGTCGTGCTGCTCTTCGCCATGCGCCCACCGGTTGAATTCACTCTCAGCCGGATTCAGGAGCCGCTGCCTTCCGGCCTGAACCGCTACGCCTACACGATCTACAACAACAGCAGCAAGCCGCTTGAACTCGAACTCGACGCCCCGGAAGGCATCACCCTCATCGGCGAGCGCACCATCTCGATCGCGCCCTTTGGAGTCATCCGAAACAAAGTGCTGCTCCGGGCGGACGGGAAACCCGACGAAGTATCGCTGACCCTGCACGGCGACAGCATCAGTATCACAAAGGAGGCCGGATTTTTATGAAACTCTTCATCGCGGCACTCTATGGGCTGTTTCTCGTAGCCATGATCAGCGGAATTTCCATTGCATTCCGCACCTCCGAGGGACTTGTCGAGAGCGATTATTACCTTAAACAGAAACGCTGGTTCAGCCAGAAAAGCGAGGAAAAAAAGCGTGGCATCGGCATCGAATCGCCGGCATCAATCCGGCAAGGCGACAACGAGCTGACCTTTGTGCTGACCGAAGGTGGCAAGCCTCTGAAAAACGCTACAATCCAGCTCTTCATCGGCAACATCTCCAGCAAGTCGGGAGACCAGACCTGGCCGATGCACGAAACAGCTCCGGGAGTCTATCAGACCAACGCGTTCGTGGCATCAGCAGGCAAATGGCTGCTCAGGCTCGACTTCGAATCATCAACCCTCAACACCAGCAGATCATGGTTTTACGACGTTCATTGATACTCACCCCAATCGCTCTATTCGCCGCGATGACGTTCAACAGCGCCGCAGTCAAAGCAGAGCAGACCGGCGACAGCAACATCCTGCACACCGCCCCTTGCACGAAGCAGGCCGGAAAGCGCCAGGTAACGCTGGACATCAACCCGAAGCCGGTCAGGCACATGCAGGAACTGACCTTCAGAGTGAACGCAGAACCGGCCAAGGGGCTTCCCGCAACCCTTGTGATCGACCTCTCCATGCCGGGCATGATGATGGGCAAAAACCAGGTCGCCCTTAAGCGGCAGGCGGACGGCGCATGGGTCGGCAAAGGGCTGATCGTCAAGTGCATGAGTGGCCGCAAACTCTGGCAGGCGACCATCCTCTCGCCGGAACTCGGCAATCCCGCGTTCACCTTCAATGTCCGTGACTGAACGGCGAAACAAAGAAAAACTCCACTGCGACCACTGCCAGCAGGAGATGGATGCCTCGGCGGCGGTCACGGCGGAAATCGGCGGCGAGACGCGCCACTTCTGCTGCCACGGCTGCCTTGGCGTCTACGAGCTGATTCACAGCGAGTCGCTCGACGCCTTTTACGACCGCCGGTGCGACTGGCAGCCTGGCCGCCCGGCATTCGGCGCGGTCGAGGTGCGGGAGTTCGAAAGCGAGGTGCACGCCGACGGTTCGACGAGCCGGATCGACCTGCTGCTCTCGGGCATCCGCTGCGCCTCCTGCGTCTGGCTGGTCGAGAAGGCGCTGGCGCGGCTCGACGGCATCGTGTCGGCAAGGGTGAACTACGCAACCCGCCGGGCGACCATCCAGTGGCGTACCGGCGCGATCGGGCTCGAAACGATCCTGCACACCCTCTCGGGCCTCGGCTACCTGCCACGACCCGTCCGGCATGGCGCGCAGGTCGAGGCGTTCACCGCCGAAAAACGCGACCTCCTGCTGCGGTTCGGCACGGCGGGCTTCTTTTCGATGCAGTTGATGCTCATCATCGCCGCGCTCTACGCGGGCTTTTTCCAGGGCATCGAAACCGCCTACCGCCTGCCATTCCAGCTCATTTCGTGGGCGCTGGCCACGCCGGTGGTGTTCTACTCGGGCTGGCCCTTCATCTCGAACGCCCTGCGCTCGCTTCGGAACCGTTCGCTGAACATGGACGCGCTGGTGGCGCTTGGCTCGCTCTCGGCCTACTTCTACAGCGTTGCGATGATCTTCACCGGCGGCGAGGTCTTTTTCGACACCTCGGCGATGATTATCACCTTCATCCTGCTCGGGCGGTTCCTCGAAGCGGGCTCGCGCCTGAAGGCGGGCAGCGCTCTCGCGGCACTGGCCGACCTGCAACCCTCCGAAGCGCTGCTGCTTGACGAGACCGGCAAAGCCACGCCGGTGCCGCTCGAACGGATCGGCGCGGGTGCGGTAATCGAGGTACTGCCCGGCGGACGGGTGCCGCTGGACGGCACGGTGACGGAGGGAGAAGCCGACGTCGATGAGTCGATGCTCACCGGCGAGTCGGTTCCCGTTGCAAAAAAAACGGACAGCACAGTCTATGCGGGTACCCTCACCATCACCGGTCGTTTGCTGGTATCGGTCACGGGCAACGCGCACGAAACGCTCCTGTCGGGAATCATCCGCACCGTCGAGGAGGCGCAGGCGCGCAAAGCCCCGATCCAGAGCCTGGCCGACCGCGTGGCCGGATGGTTCGTGCCTGCGATCATCCTGCTCGCGGCGTGCACCTTCGCCTGGTGGCGGATTGACGGAGCACCGACGGTCACGGCGCTGATGACCGCCGTTTCGGTGCTGGTGATCGCCTGCCCCTGCGCATTGGGGCTGGCCACGCCGCTGGCGATCCTCGTCGGCACCACGGCGGTCAGCCGCAAGGGCATCCTCGTCAAGGGAGGCGACATCTTTGAAACCGTCTCCGGAACCACCACCGTCGTGCTCGACAAAACCGGTACCATCACGCGCGGCAAGCCGTCGGTGACCGACACGATCGAGTACAGCCTTTCTGCGCGCTTCATGCAGTGCTGCGCCTCGCTCGAAGCGTGGTCGAGCCACCCGGCCGGCCAGGCCATCGCCCGAGAGTGGCAGGGCAAGCGATTGCCGGTCGATAGCTTCCGCACGATTCCCGGCATGGGGATTTCGGGCCGGATCGAGGGTGAAATCTGGCTCGCCGGTTCGCGCACGCTGCTGGAAACGGAGGGCGTCGAGATCGACGGCAACTGTCTCGACGCAGCGGCCCGGCTCGAAGCCGAAGGCAAAACCACCGTGCTCGTCGCCTGCAACGGGCGCGTGGCGGGCCTGTTCGGCATGATCGACGAGCTGCGCAAAGACGCCCGGCAGATGATCGAAACGCTCCGGGCGCAGGGCTTGCGGCTGATGATCCTCACCGGCGACAACGCAGGCGTAGCACGTTACGTGGCCGAACGATGCGGCATTTCGGAGGTGCGCTCCAGCCTCGGCCCGCTCGACAAGGCCAAAACGATCCGGGAGCTGAAGCGCTCGGGCGAGACGGTGCTGATGGCCGGAGACGGCATCAACGACGCCCCGGCGCTCACCGAAGCCAACACCGGTGTCTCGTTCGGCACCGCCACCGCCGTGGCTATCGACAGCGCCGGCATCACCATCATGAACGACGATCTGACGCTGCTCGGCACGCTCCTTGCCCACTCGCGCTGCTGCTTCGGCATCATCCGCCAGAACCTTGCCTGGGCCTTTGGCTACAACCTTATCGCCCTGCCGCTGGCCGTCACCGGCGTGCTGCACCCGATCGTCTCGGCGCTGCTCATGGCGTCGAGCTCGCTGGTGGTGGTGAGCAACTCACTCAGGCTCCGGAAACTCTGATCCCGACCTCATGGAAAGCACCTTTTTCCTCATAGCCATCGGCTTCGTCATCGGCCTCGGCGGATGGGCGCTCTTCCTCTGGGCAGTACGCAGCGGCCAGTTCGACGACCCCGAAGCCCCAAAATACCGGATGCTCGACGACGACGACGAACGGCAGAACAAACCGGAGAAGCAGAAAAGCGACAACCCATCAAAACGATGAAAAGTGAACTGCTTGCGATGCTTCTTGCCGGGCTGGCGGGGGGATTCGGCCACTGCATCGGCATGTGCGGCCCGGTGGTGGCGGCGTTGTCGCTCGGCCAGCACAAACCCGGACTCGGGCACCATCTGCTCTACAACCTCGGACGGGTGACGACCTACACCATCCTCGGTGCGGTGGTCGGCGTGACCGGCTCGTTCCTGTCACTCGCCTCCTCGATCGACCCGATCCAGATGGCGGTCATGGCGCTCTCGGGCCTCTTCATCGTGCTGATGGGTCTGGCCTCTGCCGGCTGGCTGCCTTTCGGCCAGCGCCTCATGAGCTGCAATCCGTCTACACCGTTCATCCGGAAAACAGTGGAACTGTTCAGAAGCCCCGCCTCAGCAGGCACCTGGTTTCCGCTCGGCATCGTGCTCGGCTTCCTGCCCTGCGGCCTCACCTACACCGCCCTGCTTGCCGCTGCCCGTGCCGCGATGGATGCTCCCGATCACTTCTCGGGCATGGTACTTGGCTCGCTGATGATGCTGCTTTTCGGCATCGGCACTGCCCCGGTGCTGCTGCTCATCGGCAAAACCGCCACTCTGATCGGCGAAAAAACCCGCCAGCGCCTCTACCGACTGGCAGGCATCATTATGATACTCACCGGCCTCTGGTTCATCTATGGAGCATTTCGAGGTTAGCGTCTCTCATCCAGATCCAAATCGCTATCGAGATCGGATTTAAAAATCAAGCGCTGACGTTCCGAGAATTCAAAGACACAAATATGAACGACAAGACAGGCGCCTGCGTTCTCTTCACAACACAACCATGAAAAACAGACTTTGAAAAAGCCAACAGGAGAAAAGCATGAGCGGAAGCGGAACATCGAAGAAATGGCTAATCATCTCTTTCGGCATCCTTGTTTTGACCATCGTGTACGTGGTCATGCAACCCCCGAGAAATTCAGAGATTCTGCCACGGAAAATCGATCCGGAGGTGATGGGAGTTCTCGAACAGAGTACTGAAGAACAGGCTGCATCCGGGTCGGGACAATACATCGGCAATCCTGACGCCATCGCCGCAGGCAAGGCAGAATATGACGCCCATTGCGCAGCCTGCCACCTGAGCGATGCCAGAGGAGCCATCGGACCCAACCTCAGAAAGCGCCTCAAATTCGGCTCGACCCCCGAAAAAATCTACGAATCAATCGCCCTGGGCCGTCCCGCCGGTATGCCCGCATTTGGCAAAAAGCTCAACGACGAGAAAATCAGCAAGATCATAGCCTTCATCGAAAGTCTGCGATGAACAACTGCATCTGGCGTTCTGGAAAAATCAGCTCCAGAACGA
>DRSQ01000210.1 GCA_011372505.1 Chlorobaculum parvum
AGGACTTCGTCACCCGGCCGTCGTTCGACACCCTCACCATCATCGCCCACGCCGTTGGCAACACCATGATCGCGAGCATCCTGCGCACGCTCCGCCCGGACAGCCGCTTCCCCAAGCTGCTCGAACGCTTCGGCAGCGGCATGACCCACTGGCACCACTACCCGGACGACGATATGATTCCGAAGGGGTACATCAAACATGGAAAGGAAAATCCGCCCGTCTCCTGCTCGACGCCGCAATCGGCGGCCTACAGTCTCCTCGGCAAGCTCGAAGCGCTGGAGCGCGCGCTCGAAGCGGGTACCGACTACCGGGGCGACGTGCACATCGAACCCGGCCACGGCACCAACGTCGTCGGCGCAGCCACGCTCAGCGACATGGCGGAGTTTTTGAATGGTGAGGTTTGCGAGGGGGTGAAGAGGGAAGGGTGAAGGCGGTTATACACCAGGTTCACCCCGGCTTGAAAGCCGGGGCGTCATGAATGTAAGAGAGCCGGGCAATTGTCCACATCATCCGCCAGCTCTTCCAATGATCAACTATCAACTGTCAATTATCAACTACCCCTGCTTGTCGCTGTAAGCCCAGCTGCCCTGATGGTCGAGAATCATTTCGACAACCTCCCGGACACACCCTTTTCCGCCTTCATAGACCGAGACGTAACCAACGCGGGTGCGCAGATATTCGACGCCGTTGATGGGGGTAATCGGCAAGCCGGCAAGCTTCATGATCTCAAGATCGTCGATATCGTCAGCAATGCAGGCGCACTCCTCGTCCTGCAAGCCGTGCCTGCTTTTAAACAGCTTATAGGCTTCGAGCCTATCCTCGCCGTCGAGGAACAGATCGACCGCCCCTGCCGCTTCGAGCATCGGGCGGTACGCACCAGCCTGGCGCCCGGCGATGACCGCTACCTTCATGCCGAGCTGAAGCGCCTCGCGGATAGCGACCAGATCGCGGGCGAACAGCGAAGGCATCTCCCGCCCCTCGGCATCGAAGGTGAGTGTGCCGCAGTTGAGAACGCCGTCAAGAGAAGAGACCAGCGCCTTGATGCCCCCAAGGGCAGCGGTGATCTGCGAGGATGGATCAGCCTGATAAGGCTGCATGCCGAAAAACTGGAAAGAGCTCAAGATTCTTCTGATTGGTTAGGTGAATGAAAAGCTTCACGAATCGACTGCATGCACCCCTGCAGCTGCATCAGCTCCCGCACCATTGCGTGGAACTGGTCGAGCGGCACCTGGGTGGCAGCATCGGACATAGCGTTCAACGGCTCCGGATGCACTTCGAAAAAGAGTCCGTCAACCCCCGCCGCAACCGCAGCACGGGCCAAAGGCATGAGAAAGCGGCGATCCCCGCCAGAAACACCCGACGAGGCGCTCGGCAACTGCACGCTGTGCGTTGCGTCGAAAATAACCGGCCAGCCAGAGTCGGCCATGACCGGCAATCCCCGGTAATCGACAACAAGATTATGGTAGCCGAAGGTAGTGCCGCGCTCGGTCAGCATAAGCTTGCGGTTCCCGGTAGAAGCGGCCTTTTCGGCGGCCAGCGCCATATCCTCCGGAGCCATGAACTGCCCCTTCTTGATGTTGATGGCAAGACCGGTCGAGGCCGCAGCCACGATCAGCTCGGTCTGCCTGGAGAGAAATGCCGGAATCTGGAGCACATCGACGTAGGATGCCGCAAGCTCGACATCCGAAGTCTCGTGAACGTCGGTCAGTACCGGCATATCGAACGCATCCCGGATTTCGCACAGAATCTCCAGCGCCTTACGGTCACCCATGCCGGTGTACGATGAAACCGACGAGCGGTTTGCCTTGCGGTACGAACCCTTGAAAATGATCGGAATGCCCTCCTCCTGGCGGATCCGATCGAGTTCTTTGGCGACTTCCACGGCTATGTGCCGGTTTTCGACAAGGCAAGGCCCAGCGATAAGAAAGAGCCCTTTGGGCCCAGGGAGCATCGCGGAGCCGATCGAGAACTTTTGCATGAGGCATTCCGTTATATAAGGCGTAACGGCAGTCAGCAAAACTGCTATTACGCGCAGATTTGTCCGTTCAGATTTTGAATTTAATCAATATTTTTTCTTTTCACTCCATCAACGATAGCTGTCTATGAATAACGCAGATACCAGGCAAAGGCTTGCTGATATTGAAAAGCAGATCGCAAGCCTCAAGGAGGAGCAGGCGACCATCAAGGCGCAATGGGAGTCTGAAAAAGAGCTGATTCACGGCTCACGCAAGCTCAAGGAAGAAATAGAAGAACTCAAGGTAGAGGCGGAAAATTACGAACGGAACGGCGATTACGGCAAAGTGGCCGAAATCCGCTACGGCAAGATCGCCGAAATCGAGAAAAAGCTTGAAGAGAACAACCGCAAGATCGAAGCGCGACAAGCCTCCGGCGAGCTGATCATGAAGGAGGAAATCGACGCGGACGACATCGCCGACATCGTCTCCCGCTGGACGGGCATTCCGGTCAGCAAGATGCTCCAGTCGGAACGGCAGAAGCTGCTCGGCATTGAGGAGGAGCTCCATCGCCGCGTCGTCGGTCAAGACGAGGCAGTGCGAGCCGTCAGCGACGCAGTCAAGCGCTCCCGTGCCGGCATGGGCGACGAGAAGCGCCCCATCGGCTCGTTTATCTTCCTCGGCCCGACCGGCGTCGGCAAGACCGAGCTAGCCCGCACACTCGCAGAATACCTGTTCGATGACGAGGACGCTCTGATCCGCATCGACATGAGCGAGTACATGGAGGCGCATACCGTCAGCCGTCTTGTCGGCGCGCCTCCCGGCTACGTCGGCTACGAAGAGGGCGGCCAGCTTACCGAAGCGGTGCGGCGCAAGCCCTTCTCGGTCGTGCTGCTTGACGAAATCGAAAAAGCGCACCCGGATGTGTTCAACATCCTGCTCCAGATTCTCGACGACGGGCGGCTGACCGACAGCAAAGGGCGCACGGTGAACTTCAAGAACACCATCATCATCATGACCTCGAACATCGGTGCCCAGCTCATCCAAAGCGAGATGGAACGAATCGACGGCGAAGCTTCCGAAGCAGTGCTGGCTGGATTACAGGAGAAGCTTTTCCAGTTACTCAAGCAGCAGGTAC
>DRSQ01000211.1 GCA_011372505.1 Chlorobaculum parvum
AGGTCATGGGCCGGGTTACCCAAAAACATCGAGCTAAAGAGTTTCTCGCTTTTCTGCGTCAGGTTGAGCGGAACACACCAAAAGACAAGGAGTTGCATCTGATTCTCGACAATAGTGCAACGCATAAAACCGAGGAGGTCAGAAAGTGGTTTGCCAAGCATCCCAGAATCAAATTGCATTTCACTCCGACCAGCGCTTCGTGGCTGAATGCCGTTGAGAGCTGGTTCTCACAATTGGAGCGACGAGCCTTGTATCGAGGTGTTTTCTGTAGCGTCAATGAACTGCGCGATGCGATTCATCGCTATATCAAAATCCATAACGAAAAACTTGCCAAACCATTCAAGTGGACCAAAAACGCATCAACAATTCTTGATTCAGTTCAACATGCTGAAGATGTTCTTTTCGATACAATCAATTAACCAAACAGAATACTAGCTTCCTTGATATTCCGGTGACCTTCCTGTACCTTGATACGCTTAGGGCGCTCATGCGGCAAGGGTTGCAGTTTATACTTGTAACCTATCATCTGCACGAGATTCCGCTTGAAATCATTCTTCTCAGTTTTCGGGCTGTTCGAGTGCGGCGTCGAATTGGCCGAGCAAAACTGGTTTTATCTGGTGGCGTCAGCTGGTAACTGAAAGTTGATGGTGGATGGTTTTGTACGGGTGCGTTGCTTTCAGTGCCTGCTGGGAACGGATATTCCTTGTTGCAGGTTCATCATCCAGGTGCTTTTAAACGTTTCATACAACTCTTTAACCCATCTCCATTATGGCAACGATTACCCTGAAAGGTAATTCCATCAATACTGCTGGTGAACTTCCGGTGGTTGGCAGTCAGCTTCCGGCATTCAATCTTGTCAAGAGCGATCTTTCCGAGGTTACTCTGGCTGATTTCGCTGGCAAGAAGGTTGTGCTGAATATTTTTCCGAGCCTCGATACAGCTGTGTGCGCGGCGTCTGTTCGTAGATTCAACAAAGAGGCTGGCGAGCGCGGCGATGCGGTTGTGTTGTGCATCTCCGCTGATCTTCCGTTCGCACAGGGGCGCTTCTGCACCACCGAGGGGCTTGAAAATGTGGTGTCGCTTTCGGTGTTTCGCTCTCCCGAGTTCGGCAGCGACTACGGCTTGACCATTACCGACGGGCCGCTCAAGGGGCTGCTTTCCCGTGCGGTGATCGTCGCCGATGCTTCGGGCAAGGTGCTCTACACCGAGCAGGTGCCTGAAATTGTACAGGAGCCGGATTATGATAAAGCGCTTGCGGCGCTGGCCTGATCTCATCCCGCATCTTTCATTTCCAAGCCACATCGTTACCGCGCGGTGTGGCTTTTTATATTTCTCCCCTTTTTTCACCCTCGTAACTATTTCTACACGAATTGGTTGCAGGTATTACGCTTATCTTTCGTACTTTGCTTCAGGATGGCTTTGTTGACCTCTGTTTCATCACAACCCTGAAACTTATGCCACAGCAATATTCTTCTGACATTGCAACTGTCGAGCGTACGCTTGAAGAGATCGATCTCAAAGCGATCGCTGCAGGCAAAACGTACTATCCGTCCCCGGCGGCGTGGGATGACGAGGTGCTCTATTTTCTGATGCTCGACCGCTTTTCGGAGGGCAAGGAATACGGCGGCTTCGGTGATGTAAACGGCGATCCGGTAGCCGGGTCCGGTGAGCGCACGACGCCGCTGTTCCGCATCGAGAGCGACGCGAACAACTCCGACTGGCAGCAGTGGTTCGAGGCGGGCAAGGGGTGGTGCGGCGGCACGATCGCCGGGATGCGCGACAAGCTCGGCTACCTGAAGCGGCTCGGCGTGACGGCGATCTGGGTCAGCCCGGTCTTCAAGCAGGTGACCGGCAGCGACTCCTACCACGGCTACGGCATCCAGAACTTCCTCGACGTCGATCTGCACTACGGCACGCGCGAGGAGCTGCGCGACTTCGTCGCCGACGCGCATCGCCACGGCATTCGGGTGATTCTCGACATCATCGTCAACCACGCCGGTGACGTCTTCGCGTACGAGAACAATCAGCCGTATTTTTACCACCAAGGCTGGAAGTGGCCGGTGAGCGGCTATCGGATGGAGCAGGGCGATGGTGGCTCGATTCCGTTCGGTGCCGTCAGCGATTCCGCTCCCGAAGCGTGGCCGGATGGCGCGATCTGGCCGGCGGAGTTCCAGGAGGTCGAGGTGTGGACGCGCAAGGGGCAGATTCGCAACTGGGACGGTTTTCCCGACTACATCGAGGGCGATTTTCTGTCGCTCAAAGACATCAACCTCGGTGACAGCATTCAGGATCCGGCGCTGGGCTGGGACTTGCAGCAGCGGATCAGGGCGTTCAGGCCGTCGCCGGTGCTCGATCATATCGTCAAGGTCTATCGCTTCTGGATGGCGTACGCCGACATCGACGGCTTCCGGCTCGACACGGTCAAGCACATGGAGCCGGGCGCGGTGCGCTACTTCACCTCGGCGATCCACGAGTTCGCCCAGACGCTCGGCAAGGAGAACTTCACGGTGATCGGTGAAATCACCGGCGGGCGCTCCAACGCGATGCAGATTCTCGACGTGACCGGCCTCGACGCGGCGCTCGGCATCGGCGACTTGCCCGACAAGCTCGAATTTCTCGCAAAAGGGTGGCGCAGTCCGGGCAACCCCGATACCGGCGAGCAGGAGGGGTACTTCGACCTCTTCCGCAACAGTTTGCTTGACGGCAAAAACGGCCATCAGTGGTACTCGAAGCACATCGTCACCATGCTCGATGACCACGACCAGGTTGGCGTGAATCACAAGTTCCGCTTCTGCGGCGACTCGCCCGATAGCTGGAAATTGCTCAAAGCCGCGCTGGGTCTGAACCTCGCCACCGAGGGGATCAGTTGCATCTACTACGGCACCGAGCAGGCGTTCAACGGGGCCGACCCGCGTCGCGACGACAACTCGTGGAGCGACGTGGTGCTGCGCGAGTGCATGTTCGGCGGGCCGTTCGGATCGCTGCAAAGCACGGGCCGGCACTTCTTCAACGAGGAGCACGAGGTCTATCGCTTCGTGGGCAGGCTGGCGGAGTTCCGCAAAGGCGAGATCGCTTTGCGCCGGGGACGCCAATACCTGCGCCAGGTGTCGGCGACGGGCAACGAGGGGGAGTTTTTCTATCCGCAGCCGGTCAACGGCGAGATGCGCTGGGTGGTCGCCTGGTCGCGCAACTTCGCCGAGACGGAGTGCCTGTGCGCCATCAACACCAATCCCGACGAGGAGCTGACGGTGTGGTCGGTGGTCGATAACCAGCTCAATCCGCCCGGCACGACGATGCAGTGCGTCTTTTCGTCGTCACCGGAGCAGGAGGGCGAAGAGACGGAGGTCGCGCCGGTTTGCGGATCGGCGGTGAAGATCACCGTGCCGCCCGGTGGATTCGTCGTCTATCGCTGAGGCGCGGCATCATCTGACAGGATAATCATGCAAAGTGGCGGAGTCGGGAGTTTTCCGGCTCCGCCGTTTTTGTTACTATATTCTTTGCCGGATTGATGGAGTTTCGGGATGATTCATTCCAATGCCAGATCATTCATGTATCAATAAAATTCTGTTTTCTCGTCATTCCCGCGTAGGCGGGAATCCAGAATCTGGAATAAGTACATGGATTCCCGCTTTCGCGGGAATGACGGATAAAAATCTTGGGTCATGATTAGAACAGGGGGCGAATTTGGTCTCAAAATCAGTTCCAATTTCGAGGAAGAGGGCATCCCGACAGGTCGGCGCTGCCATTGAATGGCGGACAAGAATGTCCGCCCTCCGTTCAGGATTTTCGGGGCACTGTCATTTTTATCATCGAGGATCATAAAGAAATATGTTCACAGGAATTGTAAAGGATATTGGCACGGTCGAGGGCGTCGCGCGGCAGGGGAGCGGGATGCGGTTGAAGGTTCGCTACACTTCCGAAGCGGAGTTCGACGACCTTTGCATCGATGAGAGCGTGAGCATCGGCGGCGCTTGCCAGACGGTGGTGGCGGTTGGGCCGGGGTGGTTCGAGGTCGATACGGTGGCTGAGACGCTGAAGAAGACCACGCTCGGCTCGTTCCGTCCGGGCGCGAAGGTCAATCTCGAACGGGCCGTGCGGCCAATGGATCGGATTGGTGGGCACTTCGTGCTGGGCCACGTCGATGGAGTCGGGCGGGTTTCGCGCATCGAGGAGGTGGGCGGCAGCCGCATGATTTCGGTGGCGTTCGATTCGCGTTTCGATGCGTGGATCGTCTCCGCCGGTTCCATCGCCATCGATGGCGTGAGCCTCACCGTGGCGTCGGTCGAGCCGGGCGAGTTCACGGTGGCGATCATCCCCTACACCTTTGCCAATACCACTATCACCGGTCTCGCCACCGGCAGCGAGGTGAACCTCGAATTCGACATCCTCGGCAAGTACGTTGCCCGGCAGCAATCTGCTACGCCGTCGAAGGAGCCGAGCCGCATCACCGAATCGTGGCTCAGCGGCCAGGGGTTTGCATGATGCCGGACGAACACGCGCAATCCGATCTGTTCGGCTACTCCGATCCGGGCCGCTCGTCCGGCAAAGGTGGTGCGTTCCAGCCGCTCGCCGAACGGGTGCGTCCGCGCTCGATTGACGAACTGTTCGGCCAGGAGCACCTCGTCGCTCCCGGCGGTCCGGTCAGGAGCTACCTCGAACAGGGGCGCATTCCCTCGATGATCTTTTGGGGACCGCCCGGCTCCGGCAAGACCACGCTCGCCGAAATCTGCGCCGGGTCGCTGAACTACCGCTTCGAGCAGCTCTCGGCGACCGATGCAGGCGTCAAGGATGTGCGCCGCGTGCTCGAAGTCGCGCAGAAAAGTCGCTCCATCGACGGGCGGCAGATGCTGCTCTTCATCGACGAAATCCACCGCTTCAACAAGGCGCAGCAGGACACGCTGCTCCACGCCATCGAGCAGGGCCTCATCGTGCTCATCGGCGCGACTACCGAGAATCCGTCGTTCGAGGTGAACCGCGCGCTGCTCTCCCGGATGCAGGTTTACATCCTCAACCCGCTCAGCGAGGCCGAGGTGCAGCGCGTCGTCGAGCGGGCCATCGGGAACGATCCGCAGCTCGCCGCCGCCGGAGTCGAGGTGCGCGACATGGAGTTTCTGCTCGCTTACGCGGCGGGCGACGCGCGCAAGGCGCTCAATGCGCTCGAAGCCGCCCTGTCGCTCGCGCCGCGCGGAGCTGTGCCGGTGGTGATCGACCGCAAGCTGCTCGAACAGGCGCTCCAGCACCGCGCTCCGGCCTACGACAAAGGCGGCGAGGCGCACTACGACACGGTGTCGGCCTTCATCAAATCGATGCGTGGCTCCGACCCTGACGCGGCGCTTTTCTGGATGGCCAAAATGATCGACGGCGGCGAAGACCCGAAGTTCATCGCCCGCCGCATGGTGATCTTCGCCAGCGAGGACATCGGCAATGCTGACCCCTATGCGCTCACGCTCGCCGTTTCAGTGTTCCACGCCGTCGAGCTGATCGGTCTGC
>DRSQ01000212.1 GCA_011372505.1 Chlorobaculum parvum
CGGCTCCTCGACCTCGCGGCCAGCAGTAATCATCAGGTCGGCAAGCTCGTCGATCACCACCACGAGATAGCAGAGCGGCTCGGCACTCTTTTTGTTGTAGTCGCTGATGTTGCGCACGCCGCACTGTTCGAGCAGGCTGTAGCGATGCTCCATCTCGCGCACCACCGACTTGAGCGCCATCACCGCCTTCTCGGGATCGGTGACAATCTGCTCGTCGAAGCCGGGGAATTTGGCTAGAAAGTGGTTCTTGAGGTGCTGGTACTGGAACAGCTCGACACGCTTCGGATCGATCAGCACAAACTTCACCTCGTCGGGCCGCTTCGAGTAGAGCAGGCTGGTGAGCAGCACGTTGATCGCCACCGACTTCCCTGCGCCGGTCGCGCCTGCGATCAGCAGGTGCGGCATAGTGGTAAGGTCATCGACGACAACCTCGTTGGCGATGCTCTTGCCAAGCACAATCGGCAGCTTCATGGTGCTGTTCTTAAACTTCTCGACCGACAGCACAGGGCGCATGAGTACCGGGCGCGGCTTGTTGACCGGAATCTCCACGCCAACGGCGTTCTTGCCCGGAATCGGCGCGATGATGCGGATGCCGCGCGCGGCCATCGCCATCGCCAGGTCATTTTCAAGCGACTTGATGCGGCTGATCTTCACCTCGGGAGCCAACTCCAGCTCGAAGAGCGCCACTCGAGGGCCGACCGTGGTGGAGATGCGAACCACATCGATCTTGTAGATTTTCAGCTTTTCAAGCAGCCGATCCTTGGTGGCGGCCAGATGGCGCTCGTCATAGCTTTCGTCATCATCCTTTGGACGCTGCAACAGGTCGATGGAAGGAAAACGGTACTTAACATGGTCGTGCGTTCTGACCTTCAGCTTCCGCTCGTCCAGATCGGCCTCGCGCTCCTGCACCCCCTTGTTGATGGTCATCTCGGGGCCAGCTCCCGGCGCTAGCAAAACCGGCGGCTGGAATGCAGGTTCTGCTGGCGTAAGCGGCGGTTCGGGTTCAGAGAGCGGCTCCGACGTCAGCCCGGATGAAGCTTCCATCTCAGGTTCGGAAGCTATTGCAGGCTCAGGATCGAATAGTTGTTCAACCGATGCGGGTTTAGGCGCACGCTCTGGTCGCCCCGGTTCCTCTTTTTTGCTAGCCTTTTTCCGCTCCTTCTCAAGCGAAACGGCCATGCGTTCGGCCTTTTTGCTCGTCTTCGCCTCCTCTTTGTTCCGGCGCTTTGTTGCCTTGTTTTCCCGGCACGCCTGTACGGTGGACAACACATTTGCCGTAAAAGCATGCGCTCTGGCAATCGTCTCCATGATGAATGTGCGGCCCATGTAAAAGGTGAGCGCCGAGGCAATCACCACGGTCAGCACCCAGGCTCCGGCATAACCGATCACCGTTGAGAGAAAAGCAGCCATCATCCGCCCGGTCGTACCGGACATGACATCGGCAAACGAAGCGGAAGAGAGGCCGAACATGGCCGACAGATCAAGCGCAATCAAGAGACCGTAAAGCAGAAACAGCAGTGCCGGTTTGAGCGGCGCCCGCCGAACCAGACGCCACCCCAAGAGAAGAAATCCGAAGAGCGGCAGCACCGATGGATAACCGAGCAAAACGCGGACGAAAAAGCGTGCCACCCGCGCACCGAAAAGCCCGAAGGGGTTCTGCATCGATTCGGCCACCACCCGCGCGCCTTTCGAGAACAGCTCGTACCAGGGCAGGGTTGCAATGTAGGGCTCGTCAGCGGCATGAAAACCGAACACAGCAGCGATGCAGAACAGCGCCACGAACATAAGGGCGATTCCCCCGATCTCCATGCCCAGGTCACCCCGCTGAACTATTGTCTTCACTGCCGCTCTGTTTTTCGATCTGGGCATCATCAACTCGCCGATTCAGGGACGGTCGGCATGGACAAACGGAAGACGCCTGACCGTGCCGGGTTGAAAGGCCCCGCGAATTTCCACAAAAACCGGCGTGCCGGGTTTCGCATAGTCGCGCAGGATGCTGGCCGTGCCGATCGGCTCACCAAGCGTCGGGGAAACCGTACCGCTGCACACCTCGCCGACCTCCTGCTTGTCGGAGTTGTAGACCTTGAAATGCTGGCGCGGAATGGCACGGCCGTCGAGGCTGAAGCCGACCACGCTCTTGCGAAGATCGAGCTCGACCTGCTCGCACGCCTGCTTGCCGATAAAGTTCGGCTTGTCGAGCTTCACCACCCATTTGAGCCGCGCTTCAAGCGGATTGATCGTCCGATCGATTTCGTGGCCGTAGAGCGAATAACCCATTTCGAGACGAAGCGTGTCACGAGCGCCGAGGCCGATCGGCTTGATGCCATCATTCTTTCCCGCCTCGATCAACGCCTTCCAGAGTGCTTCGGCCCTGTCGTTCGGCAGGCAGATTTCCACGCCTGCCTCGCCGGTATAGCCGGTGCGGGCCACCATCGCCTCCGCGCCACCGAACGGCACGGTCGCGAAATGGAACGAACCGAGCTTGTCGAGGCCTGCATCCGGGAAGACCCGACCGAGCACCTCGAACGCTTTCGGCCCCTGCAGGGCGATGAGCGACAACTCGCTGGTGCGGTTTTCGAGCGTGACGTCTTCGAACTGGCCGACATGGTCGCTGAGCCAGGCGAAATCTTTCTCGCAATTGCTGGCATTAACGATCAGGAAAAAGGTGTCGTCGCTGATGCGGTAGATGATCAGGTCATCGACGATGCCGCCATCGGGATAGAGCATCAGCGTGTATTGCGCCTGCCCGTCCACGATCTTGCCGAGATCGTTGGTGGTGACGTACTGGAGAAACTCCAGCGCTCGCTCGCCTCTGACGTAAAAATTCCCCATGTGCGAAACGTCGAACAGTCCGGCCGCTTCGCGCACCGCCTTGTGTTCGGCGATGATACCGGAGTACTGCACCGGCATCAGAAAGCCGCCGAAGTCGATCATTTTCGCACCGGCACCTTCATGCCAGGCTGAGAGCGCTGTCTTTTTCATTAATCTCCTTTATCCGATTGGATGAATGTGTTGGAATGCCTTCTAAAAAAACATTTAGCGATTAAGTTCAAAGCACTTTTTTGCAAGCAGCGCAACAAGTTAGCCCCTGCCGTTCATCCGAGGATAACGGCGTCACTCAGCTCGTTGGTGTCGTCCGGCTTGCGGGGAAAGTGCCGGCTCAAGAGCTTGCCGCACTGCTCGACGGCTGAAGCGATCCCCTCACCGGGCCGCTCGTCGCGAATGCTGTTGGTGATGGTCTTGACCACTCCCTGCCAGGCCTGCTTGCCGACAACCGCGTCGATGCCGGTATCGGCCAGCACGCGGACGCTGTGCTCGTACAGCGAAATGTGGATGAGAATGCCCGTGCGGTCGCGGGTTTCGTGCACCTTGTGGTAGTAAAAAGCACGGATGGCCGCCTCTTCGACCTCCTCGGCAATCTCCTCACGATTCACGAACGGGCGCTTCAGCACAGGAAAACGTTTGACCGCTTCGTTCAACGCCATGAAAAAGAGAGCGAAAAGCGCAAGAAAAAGCCACAGGTTCTCGCTGCCGTACCCCAGCGTTCCGGCCAAAGCCAGCACCAGCGCGATGGCCCCGCTCGCGGCCATGATCGCCGAGGGGTAGTTACTGCTTTCGGCGACGGCCATCACCACGATTTCGCCCGAGGTCGAGGTCTCCGCCTCTTTGACCTTCTCTTCGATCAGGCGGAGCTCCTCGTCGGTCAGGAATTTCTGGATCGTTTGTTTCATGCTTTTTCCGGAATGGAACTCGATTGCAGCTTACCAGTCGCCCGACGCTCCGCCGCCGCCGAAACCCCCGCCGCCGCCGCCAAAGCCGCCGCCTGAGGTGAAGATGCCGCCGCCCGGCCCAAACCCGCCGGAAACATACGGCCCACCGTGGTGACGTCCGCCGAACTGGCGAAGATAGAAGTAGAGCACAGCAAGAATGATGAAGACCAGCGGAACCGATGGCTTGTCGCCCTTCTTTGCTTTTGCGGAAGGGTTGCCCTTGTATTCGCCTTTGACAGCCGTCACCAGCGCGTCGGCTGCGCCGATAAAGCCCGCGTCGAACTGGCCTCCGGCGAACGCCGGCTGGATAACACCGCGAATGATGCGGCCCGATTCAAGATCGGTCAGGCGGCCTTCGAGTCCGTAGCCGACCTCGATGCGTACCTTGCGGTCACCCTTCGAGACGATCAGCAGCACGCCGTTGTCCCGCCCTTTCTCGCCGATCTTCCAGGCATCGGCGACGCGGATCGAATACATCTCAATCGGCTCGCCTTTGAGCGATGGCACCGTGAGGACAGCGATCTGCGTCCCGTCCTCGGCTTCGAGCGCTGCGAGCTTCCGCTCGATCTGCGCTTGCGCCTGTGGAGAGATCATCCCGGCATAGTCGTTGACCCGCCCCTTCAGCGCAGGCACCGGTGGGAAATCGGCCAGAAGCGGTGTCGTCACAAGCAGCGCCAGGAGCGCGAGCAGCGGAGTCAGCAGCCAGTGGAAAGCCGGACGGTTATGTCGGACAAACGATTTCAGAATTTCACCTCCGGCACGGCCCTGGCGGCGGCATCGGCCTTGAAGTACTCCTTGGGCTTCAGGTTGAGCGCCACATTGTTGGTGATGGAATTCGGGAACTTGCGAATCGAGAAGTTGAACACCTCGACCGCCTGGTTATAGCGCTGACGCGCCACGCTGATGCGGTTCTCCGTGCCTTCGAGCTGCACCTGCAAGTCGCGAAAATTCTGGGTCGCCTTGAGCTGCGGATAGCGCTCGACGGTCACCAGCAGCCTCGACAGAGCCGAAGAGAGCTGGCCCTGCGCGGCCTGGAACTGCGACATGGCCGCCTGGTCGCTCAGCATCTCAGGCGTGAGCTGAATGGAGGTCGCTTTTGCGCGCGCCTCGACCACCGCCTGAAGGGTCTCCTTCTCGAAACCCGCCGCACCCTTGACCGTCGCCACGAGATTCGGCACCAGATCGGCGCGCCGCTGGAGCTGCGATTCGAGGTCGCCCCACGCGCGGTTGACCGCCTCCTCGTTCTGCTGAATGACATTATAGCCGCACCCGCTGAGCATGACAAGCGCCACCAGAAATGGCAAAACTCTGGAAACAGAGCGAAAATATGATCGGATCATAGCTGTTCGTTTCGTGATTGATGTTCAGACATTGTTTATGAAAATATAATAATCGATGCCCCGCTGCAAAACCAAAGCAGCGAATTTTTCAGGTA
>DRSQ01000213.1 GCA_011372505.1 Chlorobaculum parvum
CAAGGCTGGCGGCGTGCACCGCTTCATGAACTGGGACGGGCCGCTGTTAACCGACAGCGGCGGCTACCAGGTCTATTCGCTGACTGATTTGCGGAAAATTAGCGAGGAGGGGGTGATGTTCAAATCGCACCTCGATGGCTCGAAGCTCCATTTTACGCCGGAAAACGTTGTCGACACACAGCGAATTATCGGCAGCGACATCATGATGCCGCTCGACGAGTGCCCGCCGTGGCCCGCCGAGCGCGAGTACGTGCAGAAGTCCGGCAAGCTGACGCTGCGCTGGGCCGAGCGGGCGCGCAAGCACTTCCTCGCCACCAGGCCGCACTACGGCTACGAACAGTTCCAGTTCGGCATCACGCAAGGCGGCACGTTTGACAATTTGCGGGCGCACTCCAGCCGGGAGCTGCTCGGGATGGCGTTCGACGGCTACGCGGTCGGCGGCATGGCGGTCGGCGAACCGGCCGAGGAGATGTACCGAATGCTGGAGCTGTCGCACACGATTCTGCCCGAATCGAAGCCGCGCTACCTGATGGGCGTCGGCACGCCCGCGAACATTCTCAACGCCATCGAGCGCGGCATCGACATGTTCGACTGCGTCATTCCCACGCGCGAGGGGCGCAACGGGCGCGTCTATACCCGCAAGGGGACGATCAACCTGCGCTCGGCAAAATACGCCGACGACTTCCGCCCGATTGACGAAGGGTTCGACAATCACGTCTGCCGCAACTACAGCCGCGCCTACATCCGCCACCTGCTCAACGTCGGCGAAATTCTCGGCCTGAAGCTCTGCACGATGCAGAACCTCTCCTTCTACCTCTGGCTCACCAGAACCGCTCGCGAGCATATCGCAGCAGGCGACTTCACCGATTGGAAAGAATCCTTCCTCATGGAGTTCAACAGCAATGGCAACAAGTAACGAACGCAAACCGGCGGTGTTTTTACTGAGCCTCGGCTGCTCGAAGAACACCGTTGATAGCGAGCGGCTCACCGCGCAGGCGGTCGCTTCGGGGCTGACTTTCACCGACGACGCGGACGAAGCCGACATCATCCTCATCAACACCTGTGGCTTCATCGAGGACGCCAAGAAGGAGTCGATCGACGAAATGCTCGCCGCCATCGACAAGAAGGAGGAGGGCGTCGTGCGCGAGGTGTACGTGATGGGCTGTCTCGTCGAGCTCTACCGCAAGGAGCTGGCTGACGAGATGCCGGAAGTGGACGGCTGGTTTGGCACGCGCGAACTACCGGAGGTGCTCGCAGCCATCGGTGCGCACTACTGCGAGGAGCTGTACGACCGCCGCGAACTGCTCACGCCGCCGCACTACGCTTTCCTCAAGATTTCCGAAGGGTGCAACCGCCGCTGCGCCTTCTGCTCCATCCCGAAGATTCGCGGCCCCTACGTCAGCCAGCCCGTCGAGCAGCTCTTACGCGAAGCCGCGCTACTCCAGCAGCAGGGCGTCCGCGAGCTGAACCTCATCGCGCAGGACATCAGCGTGTACGGCTACGACCTCTACGGCAAGTCCGCGCTCAACGACCTCACGCTGCGCCTCTCCGACATGGGCTTCGACTGGATCCGCCTGCTCTACGCCTATCCGCTCAACTTCCCGTTGGAAGTGATAAGCACGATGCGTAAGCACCGTAACGTCTGCAACTACCTCGACATGCCGTTACAGCACATCAACGACCGCATCCTGAAATCGATGCAGCGCGGTATCGGGCGCAAAGGCACGGAAGAGTTGATCGACGCCATTCGCCAGCGCAACCCCGACATCCGCCTCCGCACCACCATGATCGCCGGCTACCCCGGCGAAACCCGCGCAGAGTTCGAAGAGCTGCTCGACTTCGTCCGCCAGACCCGCTTCGACCGCCTCGGCTGCTTCCCCTACCGCCACGAAGAGCACGCCCCCGCCTACGAGCTGGAGGATACGATCAGCGACGAGGAGAAAGAGGAACGAGTCGGCGAACTGATGGAGTTACAGGAAGGAATTTCTGCTAGCCTCAACCGAAAAATCGAAGGCCAAACGCTCACCGTCCTGATCGACAGGATTGAGGACAACGTAGCCTACGCAAGGACAGAATACGACGCCCCCGAAGTCGATAACGACGTGATTATTGAGATTGGAGATGCAATCGCGGAGGAAGGAGAATTCCGACAGGTGATTGTCGAGGATTCGACTGCTTACGAGCTGTTTGGGAGGATTAGAGGAAAAAATGAAAGTAACCCGTACTGAAAGCGAATGCCTAATCTTTCAGTGCGGGTTACAGCATACGTTCAAGCCTCTGGTTCAATCTTCAGTTTCTCTCTGATATACTTCCGAATGTCTTTGACGACCTCATCAAACTCTGCCCGGTGAATCTTTTTAGACTCGAAGTCTATTTTCACGTCTTGAAGAAATTTTTCAAAATCCGTGTTCTGCTCGCAGAGCTTGTTTATCGTTTCCCAGTCAAGAACATCCCGAACCATTGCTGGGTAGAGAATAGTGGAACTGTCGATGTCTATCGGATCAAGATGAATGATCCCGATTCCGAACGATGAAGCAAGTCGTTCGAGCTCGGCCAGAAACTCGTCGTCTTGTAATATCTCGGCAGCGACCAGATACCCTTCATGAGCCCACGACGAGTTAGATACCGCCTGGAAGTATGCTTCTCTGTAGTTGGCCTTCGTAAGGCTTTTTTTCATCTCGAACGAGAAAAGCTTCAGAGAGTTGTTGTCAGAGAGGCGGTTGAATTCAATTACATCAGGACGCCAGTCGTCCAAGGGCAGATAGAATCCGACAATATCTGGATGAATCCACTCATTGTAACCGGATCTCTGCGATCTTTCATGAAAGATGGTCTTTGTAAAAATCGAGCGCCCACGGTTAAAACTCGGATTTGCATAAGCGAAGTAAGTAAGCAGTGGATGAATATCACGTTCGTGATACCCTGTCGTCTTTTCCTTCTTCTTGGATTCCTCTTTCTCAATTTTGGCAACAGCATCCGATGCTAATTCAGACGCCCGATTTTTGAGGAAGAAGCGAGCAGGCCTTTTCCCGACTTTCATGAATCGGGAATCTTCGTTGTCTCGAACTTCAACATACAGTTGCGCCCCAAGACTCTGCCACGGAGTCTTACCTGATGTCTTGATTTTGTCTGTAAGGCCATCCTCCTTTCCGGCCTGCCAAACCTCCTGATAAGTCAAAGGCTGGGTTGCCACTTTAAGAACATCATATGCAAGGTCAAGGAAAGAGTAAACAGCCATGCTTTTCTCCCTTCTTTATTTATGATCGATAATTGCCTAAAATCCACAGTAAATCAATCACTGATCGCCACGTCACGACGCTCCTCGCAATGACAAAAAGCGCTGCCGATCCCCAGTAGCGCCCCCTGCCAGATACAGTCCCCTACACAACGAACGAACCTCGCTTGTCCGAAATGATGCCGGTTTCGACAGCGTTGGCAATTTTCTGTGCCCGCTTGTCGGAATCGGTCATGCTGGTGTGAGAGCGCAGGTCGATGTACTCGTCGAGAACCCTTCGCTCATCGCCGTCAGTCCAGCTCGCGGGGTCCTTGCCGCCACCAGCTTGGGCTACAGCTGCCGCGAGCGTCTTGGGAACATGGCCGGGACGATTGATGTGCTGGTCGAGGAGCAGGGCGACGCCGTATTCGGAGGTAACGTAATCACAAACCGGACGCCCGTTGATGCTGTGTCTGGGGCTATCGTAGAAGATATGGATGCGATCCATCGCTTGCCGGATTTCCGCAGCACGGACAACGTCGTCATGACCGGCGAGCCAGAAACGGTAGGCCCACTCAAGCGTACGCAGTTTCTCCTTTGCGGTTGATCTGGAGATGTTTTCGCCATTGAGCGCGAAGTAACCGGTAGGCGTGATTCCAGGCTTCTCGGGCGCTCCGGCGCGAACCCCCGTCACATCAAGGCCATACTGACCGAAGTAGCGCTCAAAGACATCTGCATCATCCTGCTTGAGCCGTGCGAGCAAGGCTGGAAGCTCTCCGCTGCCAGCGCCTGTGCCGACTGTCCACTGAAAAGTACCGAAGGTCAGAAAAGCGTTGTCCCACGTATTGATCGCCTCCAGCTTGCCTTCGTTCTCCGATACGGCATCCATGATGTTCAAGAGGGAAATTGAAACGTCCGGAAATGCGGCACGGTGTTGACGAACAAAATTCCGGATGGTCGTCTGGCCGTAATTATACACGCCTTTGCGGAATTTCCTGGCGAATACCGTGTCGTCTGGTGCGACAGCCTTGTTTCCTTCAAACCGGAAAACACCTGCAGGCGCTGCCGGGGCGAGAAGCGGTATAGCCGCAAGCGTGTCGGGCCAGTCGATGGCAAGCGCAGAGGCCGTCTGCGGGCCGACGATGCCGTCGTCCTCGCTCGGGCCAAACTCGGCGGTCTGGAAGTCGAGCAGAGCCTGCAACGTACGAAGGCCGAAATCGCTATCGATTTTGCCTTCGTAAAACCCCCGTGCGCTGAGCTTTTGCTGAACGGTGCGGACAAGCTTCCCCTGCGAGCCGAACCGCAATCGAGGCGACATTGCTCTTTGAAAGGTCGCTACCCGCTGCGCTTCCCATCCGGTCAGGAGAACGTAATGAAAACTGCGCTGGTCGATGGCGTAAGCATTCCCCTTGAAAGCCTTCCAGGGGCCAGTGTCCGGATTGTTCCCGCGTTTCCGGCACTGGGGAAATCCCACCAGCACCTGGCAACCGGCACTCGCGTAAAGATCCGATTCGACGCTCATGCACCAGCCGGCGTGAAGGTTGTCGAACGGCTGCCCGAACTCGACGCGATCGTCCGCATCATAATCGACATCATCGGCCGTGCGGCGAACCGGAAGCTTGTGATCCTGCCGGAACGCCTGATGGCCGGTCGATTGACCTGCTTTGTGCACCCCTTTTCTGTAATCCTTGTAGCAACCGGTGAGCAACTGGTTAGTCCCCTGCCCATTTCTGCGGATGGAGCTCTCGACATGCTTCCGATGCGGAACCGTACTGCCCGGAAACACCGCAAACCCCTTGCCTGGAGCCCACTGGCCGATCGTGCATCGTGGATGAACATAGTCAGGTGAAACAACCTCAAGCTGATGCTCTCGCGCAAAGGAGTGATCCTGATCGTCAACCGGAAGACAGCCTCGCAATCCAAAGAAGACCCACTGGTCTTTGGGAATATCAAACTGGTTGATCTGCCACAAGCGCAGCAAATCTTCTTCTTTCAGGATAAACATGATTCGCTTCTTTGGATTTAAGATTCTTTTGGAGACAGAAGTACGGGGATTACTCTTAACCGGAAACAGGTTTACTATCACGCCACATCGGTGAGCATCAGAGCACCAGGGACGTCGCCACTAACCGTGTAGTGTTCATCCAGCTCTTCTAACGCCTCCCTCACACGCTGGATACTTGCCCGGAAACGCCCGAGCGCAAGAAGAGCACGCAGCCAGCCAAGCACACCTGCCAATTGGCCCGTAGCCAGCGAAACGACACGCCCCAGCATGCCAACAAGCTCGCCAAGGATCACACAGCCAGCACAGTAGCACTTCGCCTGGCGCCGGTAGATTCTGAACGCTGAACTGTCTGCAATCCTTACTGCGCCCGAATTCACAAACATGCGATGATCAAAATCCGCACTGCGAGAAATAACAACAGGAGCTGGCAACTCTTTGGGAAAAATGGAGTTGCGCAGATAATCGATGCCACCCTGAACGGCATCTACCGCTCGCACGACAAGATGGAAAAACTCCCGTGCCTCACTTGCGATGTATCGGGCCAGGTTACGAACCAAATTCGTCACCGTGGAGATGACGCCGCGAATCAACCGCCAGATAAATTTCGCAAGGCGCTTCACCCCGTCCCAAATGCTGGAGGCAAGAGTCTCGAAGGTCCC
>DRSQ01000214.1 GCA_011372505.1 Chlorobaculum parvum
TGGCAGGCGAAGCGGGCGGCGCGCATCATGCGGAGCGGATCGTCCGAGAAGGTCTTTTCGGGCTCGAGCGGTGTCTTGAGGAGCTTTTCGCGGATGTGGCGCTGGCCGTCGTACAGATCGACGATCTCACCGCGTTGCTCCCTGTTCAGGCGCAAAGCGAGCGCGTTGATCGTGAAGTCGCGTCGTGACAGATCATCTTCCAACGTACCGATGCTCGTGATCGGTTTGCGAGATTCGGGGTTGTAGCTCTCCTTGCGCGCGCCGACAATTTCAAGCTTGAACGTCCCCGCTTCCGGGTCGTCCAGTTCGAGCTGCGCGGTGCGGAAGCGCTCGAAGAGCACGAAGTTGCGTCCGCCGAGCTGTTCGACCATCGCCTTGGCAAAGGGCACCGGTTCTCCGATGACCATAATATCAATATCGGTACAGGGGCGCTGCATGATGAGGTCGCGAACGTAACCGCCCACGAGGTAGCAGGGGAGACCGGCCTGGTCGGCGAGGTCTCCGATGCGGTACAAAATCTCTGGAATGTCGTCGTGCTTTGCTTTCAGCATTCGGTCGTCGGTATCGTATTCGTCGGGTCGGGTTCAGTCGAGGTCAGCGGTGTTCTTCCGGATTTCATCGGTGATTCGTCCCGCCACCATCAGGGCGCGGCGTCCCTCCTCGGAGGTGACCACCGCCGTGCGGCCGGAGCGCAGGGAGTCGATAAACTGCTCCAGCTCCACCTTCAGCGCGTTGACTTTCGGGACGTCGGGGCTGACGTAGTCGAGCGTCAGATCCTTCAGCGACTCCTGAATTTCGCCGAACTGTTCGAGAATCTTTTTGGTGGCGAAGTTCTTGATCGGGTTTTTCGAGGAGCGCTCTTCGGGCTTCACCAGCCGGAACACCTCTGACTTGCCGCTGTTGAAGTCCAGCGAGGCGTAGCTTTTCGGCCTGCGGCTGAAGAAGCGCAGCTTGCGGAGTTTGCTGCGGCTCAGGCGGCTCGCCGTGACGTTGGCGATGGCTCCGTTCTCGAACTCGATGCGGGCTGTGGCCATGTCCAGCTCGTTCGAGAAGACCTTCACGCCCGAGGCAGCGATGTTGCGGATGTCGGACTTGATGAGCGAGAGCACCAGATCGATGTCGTGAATCATTAGATCGAGCACCACCGATACGTCAGTCACGCGGCGTGAAAAGCCGCTCAACCGCTCAGCCTGAATGTACATCGGCTCACCGATGTAGGGCTCGACTGCTAGCAGCGCCGGGTTGAAACGCTCGATGTGGCCAACCTGAATGGTCAGCCCCTTCTCCTTTTCGATGCGGATCAGCTCGTCGGCCTCCTCAAGAGTGGTCGTAATCGGCTTCTCGATGAAGAGGCTCAGTCCCGCTTCGAGAAGCTGTTTTGCGATGACGTAGTGCGAGCTGGTGGTCGTGGCGATCACCGCTGCGTCGCACGTGTCGGCCATCTCCGCCAGCGAGCCGAAGCAGTGCACATCGTACTTTTTGCCGATCTCCTGCAACCGCTCCGGGTTCAGATCGAATACGCCAGAAAGCTCCACATCCGGGTTTTCGGAGGCGATTTGCGTGAGAAGATTCGTATGGAATTCGCCGAGCTTGCCGACGCCTGCAACGCCTATGCGCATGGTAGTCTCCTTTTCGTTTGCGGCGGGTTGGTTAGTCTGCTACGCTTGCCGATGGCTCCAGCGCCTCGATGTCGTACTTGAACAGGCTCATCGACATGATCGTCCCGATGATGGTCAGCGCACCCGCCGTGTAGTAGGGGAACCGGTAGTCCATTCCGTAGAGCACGCTGCCGGTGATGGGACCGAGGATGCGGGCCAGCGCGTTGACCGACTGCGCGAAGCCCATGATCTGCCCCTGTTTCTGCTTGTAGCTGTAGAGCGAGATCATCGAAATGTTCAGCGGGTTGACCAGACTCGTCCCGATGGCGAAGAAGAGCAGAATGCCGAGGCCAATCGTGAAAAGCGAGTGCACCGGAATGAAGGGAATGAAAAAGACGCCGATGAACGAGGCCACGTGGCCGAACACCATCAGCTTGTGCTCCCCAAGTTTGCGGGTCATCTTCGGGAGCATTCCGCCCTGCACGATCACCGAAATGAAGCCCACGTAAGCGAACAGGTAGCCCACCTGCTGCTCGGTGGTGTGGAACCTGTCGCCCCAGAGCAGGATCGCGGCCACCTGCATGTTCACGATGGCTAGCGAGTAAATGAAGTTGATAATCATCAAGAGCGCCACCGGACGCGAGCTGAAGGCGTCGCTGACCTTTTCCATGTAGTCGCTGCTCTTGCGGGCGAGCGATGCCAGCAGCGAAGTGTCGGCATGGGTCGTTTCTCCGCTTTTTCTGAAGAGCGACAGGAAGCCTTCTGCGTGGGGATTGGTTTCGCTCAGCAGGAAAAGTGCAAGGGTGAAGTTCAGAAAGTTGAGTCCGGCTGCGAACAGACCGACCATCGAAATGCCGAAGTTGGTCATCAGCACACCGCCGATCAGCGGGCCGATGATGAAGCCGATGCCGAACGCCGCGCCGAGCATACCCATCGCACCAGAGCGGCTTTTGGAGTCGGTCACGTCGGTGATCGCCGCCTGCGCCGCCGCGATGTTCGCCGAGCCGATGCCCGACAGCGAGCGCGAAAGAATCAGCAGCGGAATGGTGACTGCCTGCGAGAAAAAGACGTACGAGATCGCGGCCAGAAAGATACTCGAAAGCATCACCGGACGTCGTCCGATCTTGTCGCTCATCTTGCCCCAGATCGGCGAAAAGATGAACTGCATCGTCGAGTAGATCGCCGCGATCAGGCCAATCATGAAGGGCGACGCGCCTAGCTCCTTGGCGTAGGTCGGCAGCAGGGGGAGCACGATGCCGAAGCCGATCAGGTCGAGCAGAACCGTCAGGAACAGAATGATCAGCGGAGATTTCTTCATGTAGGACGAGCCGTTAGGTGAAACTGAGAATGCCCAAAATACAAAAATCGCCCGCCATGTTGAAACGGCATGTCAAGTTTGTGAACGGTCAGAGCATTGACAGGCTAAAAATGGCTTTTCTTTCAATATTGATGAAGCTGCCAATTCATCGTTGTCAGGTTTCGACCGCTTGCTGTATCTTGTAAAAAAACAGTAAAGCACCAATCGTCGTTATGAAAAGCAATCAACTGAACTGCTTTTTTTCGCTGCTGCTATTAATCACATCACTCCTTGCCATGGTTGCTTCGGCGCAATCCCTGGGTTTCTCTGGTAAGGCGCAGCGTGTTTATACTCCATCATCGGGCAGGGTGGAGCGCAAGGCGATCCTCGATGCCATGCGCAACAAGGTAAAAGAGATGCACGACCTTGATGTGGTGTTTGTCGTGAAAAGCATGAAAGTCCGCGACGGATGGGCGTGGGTGCATACCATGCCGCGTTCAGAAGATGGCAGCTCCAGATATGAGAATTTTTCTGCGCTCTTGCGCAAGGTGGACGGGCGCTGGAGAGTTGTTGAAATTCCCTGCACCGAGCCGGATAATTCTGAGTGCATCGATAGTTCCGACTATTTTAGCAAATTGCTCGATCGTTTTCCCGGCTTGCCGTTGTCCATTTTGCCTGCCGCTACTTTGGAACGTTGATAAGATTATGATCCTTCAACCTGGCCGGAAAGCAGTTTTTTCCCTGACTCCTAAAACAAAAAACCCGCTCATGCCTGACCAGAGAAACCACCATCCGCTAGCTCTCGCTCTCTTCTCACTGCTAAGCGCGCTCATGGTTGCGCACGCCATCTACCACTACACCATCCTGCCCGACCGGGTTGCCACCCATTTCGGCCTTTGGGGTGAGCCGGACGCCTGGGGTTCGAAAAGTGTGTTTTTCATCTGGTATGGCATCATCGGCCTGCTTCTTGTTGGTGCATGGACCTGGGTGAAGCGTACGCTCACACCCGGCCATAGTTCGTGGCTCAACATTCCCAACAAAGAGTTCTGGCTCGCCCCTGAACGTCAGGCCGAAACGCTCTCCTGGCTCAGGACGGGCCTGCTCCTTGGCGGTTCCGGCACTCTGCTGTTCCTGCTCGACCTGATGCACCAGTCATTTCAGGTCTCCCTTGGAAAAGCGACAAAACTGACGCACATCGTGACCAGCCTCGCCATCTATCTCACTTTCTGTTTGGCCTGGATCATCGCAATTTATCGACGATTCGGGCGAAAGGGGTAAGAGCGTTCTTGTTTTTCAGCGATAGACAAAATGCGTCTGTCCGGATCAAATCAAAGAAGCGTGGTCGTTCAACGTGTTTATTCGTCCTCTCCTACCGGTTCGCTTCCTGTGTAGATTTGTGCTGAATTGTCTGCTTCATTGAAGTTGAAATACACTGGTTTTTCATGCCGGAGTATATCAACGAGTGCTTCCCAGTCGCGTATGTGATAGTGAACATCAATGAAGTGTGTTATTGAACGTATTTTGTTGGTTGGCAGGGGATGGCCGTCCGGAATGAACCATACAACGGCTCTTCCAAAACTTCCGAACAGATTAATTAAACGCTTACCCCCATGGGTTTTGGGGTCCAGCATATTGATGAAATAGGCATCGATTTGCCCGAAATGGGTTGCCATAATTTCCTCCTTGTTTTGATGTTCAGGCCATCATGTTATTTCGGTGATCGTGAAAAGCGTTGAATTTTCTGAAAAAGCAGGAGCAACTTAAAGGCATCATTACTATGTTACCGACTTTCTCAAAGAGATGCAATCAGCTTGCGTGCTGATGCCGAGGGAACACGGTCTCAGGTTATAATTTTTCCGTTTGCAGTTGGTAACTTGGTTCCCAATGATTCCGGACTGTATCTTGTTTTATTGCGCGAATCTGTGCGCTCGCGAAATCGGCTAATGATAACCATGTCCGCTCAGCCTCGGAACCATTCACTCACTCGTTATGTGTGGCTGTCGATAACAGCCGCTGTGGTCACCATTGTGCTCAAAATGGCGGCCTGGCAGTTGACTGGATCAGTGGGACTGCTCTCCGATGCGCTCGAATCGTTCGTCAATCTCGCCGGGGCGATGATGGCCCTGGCCATGCTGACGCTCGCCGAACGCCCGGCTGACGAGTCGCACGCTTTCGGCCACGGCAAGGCGGAGTACTTTTCGAGCGGCTTCGAGGGGTTGCTGATCCTTGTCGCCGCGCTAGGAATCGGTTACAGCGCGATCGAGCGCTTTTTCAATCCGCAGGCGCTGCATGACGTCGGGCCCGCTCTCATCGTCTCCGTTTGTGCCGGGGCGGTGAACCTCCTGACCGCACGCACGTTGCTGAAGGTTGGTCAGCGGGAGCACTCGATTACGCTGGAAGCTGACGCTCATCACCTCATGACCGACGTCTGGACTTCCGTCGGGGTGATCGGCGGCGTTGCGCTGGTGTGGCTGACTGGTCTGACGTGGCTCGATCCGGTCATCGCGCTTGTCGTGGCGTTCAATATTCTGTTCACCGGCTGGCGTCTTCTGAAACGCACGGCGGCGGGCATGATGGACGCCGCGCTCTCTCCCGGCCAGATTGCCGAAATCAACGCGGCCTTGCTTCAGGTCTGCGGCGATGAGGTGACCTACAAGAACCTGAAAACGAGGCTTGGCGGCAATGTCGTCTTCATCATCCTCGATGTTCAGGTGCCGGCAAACTGGTCCGTTCAGCTTGGGCATGACTGGTGCGAACGGGTTGAATCGCATCTGCGCAACGTTATCCCGAATTCCCATGTGACAACCCATCTTGAACCGCGCAAAAAGTCATGAGGAGATGTGGCATTGAATCGTGAAAGTCATGGTGGCATGAAGTATCGTCTCATCGTGTTTGATTTCGACGGTACGCTAGCCGACAGCGAACAGAGCATCATGGAGGCTATGCGTCTTGTCGCGCATGATTTCGGACTTTCGGACGTTGAGCCTGCAATCGTTCGGCGAGGGATTGGATTGCCGTTGCAGCGTACGATTGAGATCGGTCTCGGGCTTGAGGCTGGGGATGCCGCGGCGGCGGTCGAGCTTTACCGGAAATATTATAAAGAGATCGCCTTCGACTCGACGCGCCTGTTTCCGGGAGTGAAGCAGACGCTGGAGCTGTTGCGGCGTGAGTATCTGCTTGCCATCGCTTCCGGCAAGAGCAGGCAGGGGCTTCTGTCCATGATGCAGCATCTCGGCATTTTTGAGCACTTCTCCTGCATTGCCGGAGCGCAGGATGTGCCGCAGGGCAAGCCCGCGCCCGACATGGTGCGGCTCTCGCTGGAGCGCCTCGCTGTTCCGGCTGAACAGTGCCTCGTCGTCGGTGATACGGTTTTCGACATTGAGATGGGCCAGCGGGCATCCGCCGACACTTGCGCTGTCACCTACGGTAACCATTCTGCGGCGGAGCTGCGCGGGGCGAATCCCACCTGGCTCATCGATTCGTTCGAGCACCTCCTGTCGTGCCTGCATGAGAGTGGCGGGCAGCTTGACTAACCATAACCGGATATTTTTTCATGCAGCGTGTGTTGGCGGATAGTGTTGTTGTGCTCGATTTTGAAACGACGGGCCTTTCGCCGCAGTATGGCGACCGTGCCATCGAAATCGGTGCCGTGCTTCTTGAAAATGGGGTGATCGTCGATCGCTTCCAGCGGCTGATGAATCCCGGTTTTCGGATCAGCCCGTTCATCGAGAGCTATACCGGCATTACCAACGAAATGCTCAAAGCCGAGCCGCCCTGCGAGGAGGTGATGGCCGGGTTTTCGGACTTTATTCCCTAAGGGTGAATACCCCGCCGTTTACGGCGTAAAGTATTCAGGTGTTGTCCTCAAGATACCCCGCTGCTTGCGGCGGGGTTCTTCATTATGAAAAAAATGCTGAACGTGCACGTTGTCCAATAAGAAATAATCCGGAAACCTATATCGAATTCTGTGTAAAAATCCATGAAATATTTCAGAGAGTAGCAAAAGAATATCCTGATTTTGCCGATAAGGCGGCATTTATGGATATTTCAAAGATAGAGTCAACGGTAAAAGAGATCATCAATGTACAAGCGCCTAAAGAAGGCAGAATTGATGCTTGGAAAAGGGCTGCATGGAATGGTTTGCTCTTTGGAACAGGGCAAGAAAATATTCTTGATTATGATGAAAACGTTTGGCATAACAATAGAGATAGTCTTAAAAAGGCTAAAGACTCAAGAGTTACTCAAGGTTTTCCTGTGTATCGATTTTATCAGGCGGCGGCAGTTCATCGTATCAATATTCTGACGCATATTTTGCCAGTAAAAGAGTTGATCGTGGCTTGATTTAAAACCTCCCTTCATTGTGCTGCAGCTTGTTACAGTTGCTCTATTGAGGTGTTGATTTAAGAGTGCTTTTCGTTGTTTTGCGTTCGCATAAAGACGAAAATACTTGCTTTTTCTTCACAAATGTCCCAGCACAAACTCGCACCGTTCATCGACCGGTAGTTTTGGTACTTCGATCAATTCGTAGCCGAGCGATTCGTAAACCTTACGGATGGCGTGGTGGAGCGCTTCGGCTTCTGCGAGGCTTTGGGGGCGTTCGGTGTCGTTGATGTAGATTTCGGGCCACGGGGGGAGGATGAAGACGGTGCGCTCGTATCGGCATCGGTTGTGGGTGTCAAGCCATGCTTCGGGGATGTCGAGGCCGCTCTCGTGGAGGTAGCCGAAGATGTCGGGAAGGCCTCGGTCGAAAAAGCAGAGGTCGCCGATTTCAGCGGCGTGGTTGTGCTGGCGGAGCATTTCTTCGAAGGCGAGGCTAGCGAAGGCTTCGAGGGCGTTCCAGGGCATCACGCCGTTCGGACGCTGGGCTTCGCGGCGGATCAGCTCGCGTGACACTTCCGCATAGCAGCGGTGGCCGTGCTGTTCGAGTCTGGCGATGAGCGTGCTTTTGCCGCTGCCCGGCCCGCCGGTGATGATGTAGCGGCAGGTCGCTTTTGTTTCGGTCGCAATTATGCCTGTTTCAGCGCCGGTTATCAGTTGGCGATCATGTCGAGCTTTTTTCGGCAAAGAATGTTCGCTCAAATTTGTTATCGAAAAACCGCATAATGGCTTTAAAAGTATCAGATTCTGGCGAATAAGCATGCAATAATCCCGGCAAAAAGCTCATTAATCGGTATTGTGCCGACCTGCCGGATTCCGGAATAAAAGAACCGTCTTCTTGTTTTTTTGTTGTAACAATCATTAATAATGAGGAAGCGAAATTCAATGGAGGTGCAAGTGAAAATAGCAATTAGTGGTAAAGGCGGTGTCGGAAAAACGACGATCAGTTCAATGATTGTGAGGGAGCTTGCATCAAGGGGGCGAAAGGTTCTCGCGATTGATGCCGATCCCAATGCCGGCCTGGCCGATGCGTTTGGTTATGATCGCGAAACGATGGGCGCAATCGTTCCGCTGGTGGAACGCAAGGCGCTGATCGAGGAGCGCACCGGCGCGAAGCCGGGGGAGTCTGGTGGCTATTTCGCGCTGAATCCAAAGGTCGATGATTTCGTTTCCCGCTATTCGGTCGATGTGAACGGCGTGCCGACCATTGTCATGGGTGCTCTGAAGGAGGCGCTGTCGGGCTGTTACTGTTCCGAAAACACTTTGTTGCGGTCGTTCCTGCGGCACCTCATGGTCGAGCGCGACGAGTGGCTGGTGCTCGACATGGAGGCGGGTTTCGAGCACATGACGCGCGGTACCGCGCAGTCGGTCGATCTTTTGCTGGTGGTCGTCGAGCCGGGCGAACGCTCGATCAGCATAGCGCGGAAGCTGATCGAACTTGCTGAACACACCGACATTCCAAAAACGCGGTTGGTGCTCAACAAGCTTCACGGCGAGGAGCAGGCTCTCGCTGTCGCCGGAAAGCTCGGCTCGGAGCGGGTCATCGAGCGGATGCCGTTCGACATGCAGGCGGTTAGCGCGGATCTTTCCGGGGCGATGCCTTATGAGTACTGTCCGGAGCTGGTCGCAAAAATCAGGAGCCTTGTTGACCGCCTAGAATCCCTGACAGAAAGATAGAAAATTTTCTGACAGGATGGTCTCAGTTTTGGAATATTGTAAGCAATTGTTAATATCATAAACTGATGTCGATATAGGAATGTAATTAAATGCCGATTTATTCCCTGAGGGTAAATACCCCGCCGCTTGCGGCGTAAAATAGCGATTGATGAGCGAGTATCTTCATAAGAGTCATAATGTTACCGTGCTGATGTACCATATGGTGTTTCCAGCAAAATACAGAAAAGTCATATTTGATGGTGAGGTTGACGGAGAGCTGAAA
>DRSQ01000215.1 GCA_011372505.1 Chlorobaculum parvum
CCGAGGTTCTTCAGACGGGCCAGGGCGAGCAGGTTGCGCACCTCGGCGGGCATCGGGCCGAAGCGGTCTTCGAGTTCGGTTTCGAGCTTGTCGAGCACCTTTTCATCCGCCGCTTTTGAAATCCGGTTGTAGCACGAAAAGCGCTCCTGCGTGGCGGTGAGGTAGTAGTCGGGGATGAGCGCGTCGAAGAAGAAGATCATGTCGCAGGGCTTGGCGGGCTTGAGCGCGGCCTTTTCGCTGTCACTGAAGAGGTGGTTGAACTCGGTGAGCTTGAGCTCGGCGACCGTCTCCTCGATCATCTTCTGGTAGAGGTCGAAGCCGATTTCGTGGATGAAGCCTGACTGCTCCGCGCCGAGCAGGTTGCCCGCGCCGCGGATGTCGAGGTCGCGCAGGGCGACGTTGATGCCGGAGCCGAGTTCGGTGAAGGTCTCGATCACCGCGATGCGCTGCACCGCTTCGCGCTTGAGCGTGTGCAGCGGCGGGGTGAGCAGGTAGCAGAACGCCTTGCGCTCGCTTCGCCCGACGCGCCCCCGGAGCTGGTACAGGTCGGACAGGCCGAACATGTCGGCGCGGTTGATGATGATCGTATTCGCGTTGGAGATGTCCAGACCCGAGCCGATGATCGAGGTCGAAATGAGCACGTCGAGCTCCTGCTGTATGAAGTCCATCATGACGTTTTCCAGCTCACGGGCGGGCATCTGGCCGTGCGCCGTGGCCATGCGGGCGTAGGGCACCAGCTCGCGCAGCTTGCGCTCGGTCTCTTCGAGACTCACGATGCGGTTGTGCAGGAAAAAGACCTGACCCTCGCGCTGGATTTCTCGCTTGATGGCTGCCTGCACGACGCCCGCGTCGAACTCGCTGATGATCGTCTCGACCGGCTGGCGGTTTTTCGGTGGCGTCGAAACAATCGAGATGTCGCGCGCGCCGAGCATCGAGAACTGCATGGTGCGCGGAATCGGCGTGGCGGACATGGTGAGCGTATCGACGCCGGGGAACTGCTGGCGAAGCTTCTCCTTGGTATCGACGCCGAAGTGCTGCTCCTCGTCGATCACGAGCAGTCCCAGATCCTTGAACACTACATCTTTCGAGACCAGCCGATGCGTGCCAATGACGATATCCACCGCGCCCGAAGCGATGCGCTCGATCGTTTCCTTCTGCTCTTTTCGCGGTACGAAGCGGCTCAGCACGGCGATGGTGACCGGGAAGTTGGCGAAGCGGCGCGCGAATGACTCGGCGTGCTGGTGGGTCAGAATGGTGGTCGGCGTCAGGATCGCCACCTGCTTTTTGCCCTCGACCGCCTTGAACGCCGCACGCATGGCGATTTCGGTCTTACCGAATCCGGCGTCGCCGCAGATGAGCCGATCCATCGGCGACGGCGATTGCATGTCCTTTTTCACCTCCTGGATCGCTTTGAGCTGGTCGGGGGTCTCCTCGAACATGAACGACGCCTCGAACTCGCGCTGAAAGATCGAGTCCGGCCCAAAGGCGAAGCCGGGCGTCATCTTGCGCTCGGCGTAGATGCGGATCAGCTTGGCCGCGATGTCGCGCAGCTTTTTGCGCACCTTCTCCTTCTTGGCGTTCCACTTCGAGCTGCCGAGTTTCGAGAGATTGGGCAGCGAACCCTCCGACGCGGTGTACTTCGAGAGCAGGTTGATGTTCTGCACGTTGACGTACAACTGGTCGCCGCCCTCATATTCCACCAGCACGCACTCCTGCTCCGAATCGCCCACCTGGATCGTCTCCAGCGAACGAAACACGCCGACGCCGTAATCTTCGTGAACGACGTAATCGCCCACCTTGAGCCGCTGCAACTCCTTGAGCGAAATGCCCCGAACCTTGCGCTTGCGGTGCGGATTGCGGGTGTGGAACTTGCCGAAGATGTCCGATTCGGTGAACAGGTCGAGCCCGCCGAAACCGAAGCCGGCGTAAAGGTTTGCCGGAATCCACTCGATGGCGTCGATCGATTCGGCCTGCTCTTCGGTGAGGAACTCGGCAAGCTCCTCGATTTCGCGCTTTGACGCGCAGGCGAAAAGCGGTTTCAGCCCATCCGATACCTCCTGCTGCAACCGTCCGGCAAGCATCCGGAAGTTGCCTTGCAGCTTCTGCTGCTCGCTCGATGCGAAGTCGATGCCCTGCTTGTCAACGCGATGCAGCAGCAGATGCCGGAAGCGGGGCAGCGCGGCTTCGAGCAGGGCGAGGTGATCCGAACCTTGCATGGCGGTGACGTCGTCGATGATCATCAGCGCCGACTCCGGCAGGTAGTCGAGAATGCCCGACTGCTTTGCCGTGTTGTCCGCCTCCTTCTGGCTGAACGTGCCGAACAGATCGATCGACTCGATTGTGTTCGAGGAGAGCTGGTTGTCGGTGTCGAACGTCCGGAGCGAGCTGACCGTATCGCCGAAAAACTCGATGCGCACCGGCTCGCGTCCGCCGTAGCAGAAGACATCCACAATCGAGCCGCGCACGGAGAACTCGCCCTCGTTCTCGACGAACTCCCGCTTGTCGAAGCCGTTCTCTTTCAGGAACTCCATCAGCGCATCGTACCCGGCATCCTCGTTGGTCGCGAGTGAAAAGATGCGCTCGGCGGAAGCGTCGGCGCTGCACACCGCCGCGCCGAGGTCGTCGAAGCTCGCCAGCACCACCACCGCTTCGTTGCGCGACAGTTTGCCGAGCGCGGGCGACAGCTCGTCGGCGGTGTTGTGCAGCGGGGTTTTCTTCAGCAAAAGCGGCAGGTCGTTGTCGTAAACCTCCTCGGCCTCCGGGCTGCACAAGAGCAGCACCGGCCCCTCGAAATCGCCGGACAGCGCGGCGGCAATCGCCGGAGCGAGCGAGCCGCGGACTCCGCTGATGTGTACCGCCTCGCGTCCACCTCCCGGCGCGTCCGCCGCCAGCGCCTCGTGCGCCGCCCGGTAAGGCCCGGAAGCCCGAAGCGTTTCGAGGATGAACGAGAGCGGTTTTTTGACGATGCTGGCCGAGCGGGCCATCGAATCAGTGGAAGAGGTCATAACGGAGACGGATGTTCAGATAAACAGAAATTCAGTCCGCGAACCCGATCCGCAGACAGTGAAACCCGCACGTCCGGAGCGCGGAAAGGCGCACGAGTCGGAGGCGGTTATTATAAATATGGGAATATACTAAAGGGCGTTGAAAGAGCGAGCCGCGTTTTGTTGGGGGTGGTGCGAGGAGGGCATCCCGACAAGTCGGGATTGCCCCTGCGAATTGGTGAAAAATCTGTTGTCCCGACCTGTCTTTTCTGTCCCTGTTGTCCTTATTGTCCTTGTTCGTGTGTAATGACCGGTGCATGGTTATCAGCCCTTGGTATAACCCTTAACCTTCGTTAGATTTACACTCGGTTTTAGGTTGGTCTTGTACAGTATCCGATGATGTTTTGCCTCTATTGGATATTGATTAAATAGCCGTGTGGCCAAGACAAAGGGGATCAAGCAGACGCGTTTCAACCCAGTTATTCAGCTATTCCGAACCCGATATCGGCATCCCTTCAATGAATCGAAATATCAAGCTTTTTGCCCAGCGCTTCGGCGTAGTTGGAGAGGGTTGAGAGCTTGACATCTTCAGCGTGGTTCTCGATTCGCGAAATGGCTGATTTGTGAGTTTTCAGCTTTTGGGCAATTTCGACCTGTGACATTCCCGAATTCAGCCTCGCCTGCTTGAGTATCACGCCGATACGAAAATGTCTGTACCCTTCATCATACCCTTCCCCAAAGCCGGGGCTTGACGCCTTTTGCTCGTCGATAAAAGCCTGCAATTCATCCATGATTGTGTCGTTTTTCTAATTTTTCCTGATCGCATGGGAAAAGTTAACGCTGAAGTCAACTCTTCGCAAGCCTGTTTTATCCGCGTGATGTGGGGAGGGCATCCCGACAAGTCGAGATTGCCCCTACAAAGTAATGGTGAAGTCGAGAGCGCTACGGATTTTTATAATTTTTATAATTTTTCGGCTGTCCCGCATTTTGTTTATTGAACCGATCAGACTCATCAGTCAGATCAGACTTATCAGTGTCCAGCAAAATCCTCCCTCAACTTTCTCCCCCCATACTTTGTGAAAATTGTGCAAATTGCACTGTCGCAGCCTGTTGCGGCCGTCATTGTCAAAGTTCTCTGTCGTACATTCACCTTCATCAAAGTGGCGCTTTTCGCCGTCGGGCGCGGGCGCGCGATCAATATTTATGGAGCATCTTCTCGAACTCAAGGATCTGAAAACCTGGTACCGCACCGATAACGGCATCGCCAAGGCGGTCGATGGCGTCTCCTTTTCCCTCGCTCCGAACCGGATTCTCGGCATTATCGGGGAGTCGGGGTGCGGCAAGTCGGTGACGGCGCTTTCGGTGATGCGGCTGGTACCGATGCCGCCGGGCTACTTCGCTGGCGGGGATATTCTCTGGAAGTGGCGCAGCCTCGTGAAGACCTCCGAAGCCGAGATGCGGAAGATTCGTGGCAACGAGATTGCCATGATTTTCCAGGAGCCGATGAGCTCGCTCAATCCGGTCTATACGTGCGGCGACCAGATCATGGAGCAGATTCTGAACCATCGCGATGTCAGCCGGGCGGAGGCCAGAAAGCAGGCGGTGGAGCTGCTGAACATGGTCGGCATTCCGAATCCGTCGGAGCGGGTTTCATCCTACCCGCACGAGATGTCGGGCGGGATGCGGCAGCGGGTGATGATTGCGATGGCGCTTTCGTGCGGCCCGGAACTGCTGATCGCCGACGAGCCGACGACGGCGCTTGACGTGACCGTGCAGGCGCAGATTCTGGAGCTGATCGGCAAGCTGCGCGAGGAGCGAGGCATGAGCGTGATGCTCATTACGCACGACTTCGGTGTCGTAGCTGAGCTTTGCGAAGAGGTCGTCGTGATGTACGCTTCGCGCATTGTCGAAACCGGCACGGTGCGGCACATTTTCAAGAATCCGCTCCACCCTTACACGCAGGGGCTGCTCAAGTCGATTCCGCGTCTCGGCGCAAAAAAGGAGCGGCTGAACGTGATCGAGGGTAACGTGCCGAGCGCCACGCAACTGCCGGAAGGGTGCCGGTTCGCCGGGCGCTGTCCGCTGGCTGATGCGCACTGCCGCCAAGAGCAACCGCCACTCCGCGAATATGAACAGGGCCATCAGGCGGCCTGCTGGAAAATCGCCTGAACAGAACCGAAAGCAAACAGCACAGCATGTCTGACACATCCATTTTGATCGTTGAAGATGACCGGAACCTTGCCGGGCTCCTGAAATACAACCTCGAAAAAGCGGGCTACGGCTGCTTGCATGCTGCCACCGGCGAGGAGGCGCTCGAACTGCTCCGGGAGAACGCCCTCAATCTGGTGCTGCTCGACATCATGCTGCCCGGTATCGACGGCTTCGAAGTGTGCCGCCGAATCCGGCAGGATGTGCAGTACAGCGATCTGCCCATCGTGATGCTGACGGCCAAGGGCGAGGAGATCGACAAGGTGTTCGGCTTCGAGCTCGGCATCGACGATTATGTGGTCAAGCCCTTCAGTCCCCGCGAACTGAATCTCAGAATTCGCGCCATCCTGAAGCGCGACCGCCGCAACCGCAGTAACGTTCAGGAGGTGCTTCGCTCGGGCGGTATCAAAATCGACATCGGCAAGCATATCGCAAAACTTGATGGCCAGCAGCTTTCGCTTACCCTCATGGAGTTCAAGTTGCTTGCGTTGCTTATGAAGCGCAAGGGGCAGGCGCAGACGCGCGAAGTGCTCCTGAGCGACGTGTGGGATGTGGACAAGAGCATCAACACCCGCACCATCGACACGCACGTCACCCGCCTCCGCGAAAAGCTCGGCGATGCTGGAAAGCTCATCAAAACCGTGCGTGGGCTCGGCTACAAGTTCGACGAAGGAGAAGAGGAGTCCGGTGAAGGCTAAGGTCTCATTCAGACTCGGCCTGGTTTTCGGCCTGATCGTCTTTTTTTCGCTCGCCCTGAGCTATGTGTATCAGGGACGCCATCTTCGCGAGGTGGTGTTCAAGACGGTCCGCACCGGCTTGCTCCATGACCTCAAGCTCAATGCCGGGATGCTGGATCAGCGGCCCGATGGCTGGCCGGATATTGCGCTCTCCGACCGTTGGACGGACAAGGTCGGTAAGGCGCTCGACCTTCGTGTGACGCTTATCGACCTCGATGGTCGGGTGATCGGCGACTCCTACATTCCCACTGAAAAAATTTCTTCGATTCCGAATCATCGGGATCGGGTTGAAATCAAGTCAGCGCTCGCCAGCGGGCTTGGCGAATCGAAGCGTTTCAGCGAGACTATCCGCGAGAACATGCTCTACATGGCTATGCCAGTCGGCAAGCCTGATACCTGGGCCGTGCTCCGGCTGGCGAAGCCTTTGCATGACATCGGCCAGGTGGAAGCGCAGATCGACCGGGGTATCGAAGGTGGACTGTTCCTGGCGCTGCTGCTGGCTCTGACGGCCGGAGGGCTTTCGGTATTCTTCCTGTCGCGCCCGCTGGGGCGTATTGCCGATGCGGCCGACCGGTTCCTGCATGGCGAAACCGAGGTGCAGATTCCGGTGAAGCATGACGATGAGATCGGTCGCCTTGCGCGCGCCTTCAACTACCTTTCCGAAGAGATCGTGCGCCTGACGCGCAAGGAGGAGTGGCTTCGCGAGGTGCTCTCAAGCATTCGGGAGGCGATTATCGTCACCAGCGCTTCGGGCGAAATCGTGCTGGCCAATCCGGCAGCGTCGCGGCTGTTCATGATCGAGGGGGCCCGGAAGCGCTCGATTCCGGTCGATCATATCGAATTTCCCGAGATGCGGGAGCTGTTCGAGCGGGTGCACGCCCACCAGAGCGGCATTTACAATGAAGAGCTGACCGTCATGACGCCGAAAAGGGAGCGGGTTTTCAAGGTAACGGCCGTGCCGGTCAGGAAAGCTTCGCAGTTCGACGGAACGGTGCTGGTCATCAATGATATCACCCGTCTGCGTAATCTCGAACGCACGCGCCGCGACTTCGTCTCCAGCGTGTCGCACGAGCTGCGCACGCCCTTGGCGAGTATCAAGGGCTACACCGAAACCTTGCTTGAAGGCGCGATGAACGATCCCGAAAACGCTACGGCCTTTCTGCACATCATCCAGCAGGAGAGTGAGCAGTTGACCGCGCTTATCAACGACGTGCTCGATCTGTCGCGCATCGAATCGGGCAAGATCGTCTATACCTTCGAGCCGGTTGCCATCCGCCCGCAGCTCGAAAAAACGGTGGCGCTGTTTGAGCCAGCTGCGTCGCGCAAAGGGGTGCGCATCGAGCTGAGCGCGCCTGACGGGTTGCCGCCGGTGCTGGCCGACCGGAACTACTTCGACATCGTCATGCGCAACCTCATCGATAATGCGATCAAGTATGTTGATGCGAATCGCGGGCGCGTCAGGGTCAGCGCCTACAAGTCGGATGACGCGGTCAGCATTGAGGTTTCCGATAACGGGCTCGGCATTCCGCAGGCCGACCTGGAGCGGATTTTCGAGCGCTTCTACCGTGTGGACAAAGCGCGCTCCCGCGAGCTTGGCGGTACCGGGCTGGGCTTGTCGATCGTCAAGCACATCGTGCTGGCCCACAAGGGCAAGGTCGAGGTGCGTTCCAGAACCAGCAGCGGCTCGACCTTTACGGTGACTTTTCCGGTTGCCTGAGCAGAGACCGGCTTGAGCACGTCACCATCCTGATTTCCCTCTGCCGGCAGGCTTCGGTTAGTTTCGGAATTTTCGTATTAATAAGCACAAAACGGCTTTCGTCAGCTCTGCCGTTTGCTGATCCCATGAATCATCAATTGCTCTTGTCATGCTTGACTCTCTGCGGCTTTTTATTGAATCCTTCAGCATTGACCCATCCATAGCAAAGCCCCTTACCACACTGATCGCGATTCTGGCCTCATTTTTGTTTATCTGGATTGTCGAGATCATCCTGAAAAATGTGCTCTTGCGCTTCATCCACCGGTTCGCAGCTAAAACTGTGACCCATTTTGACGATCTGCTGGTCAGCCACAATGTTTTCGTCTGGGTGGCGCGCATTGTGCCTCCGCTTTTAGCCTACCGCATGGCCGGGCCGATCCTGAAATTCTATCCGCAGTCCGTGCCGCTGGTGTACGATGTGCTGATTATCCTGTTCGCGATTGTCGTCATTATGCTCCTGCTTTCGGCGCTTGATGTGGTGTTAGAATTTTTTTCAAATCATCCTGTCGGCAAAAAGCTTCCGATCAAAAGCATTGTGCAGGTCTTCAAGACCATCGGGGTTTTTGTTGGCTTGATTATCGTCATCTCCCGGCTCATGGGGCAGTCCCCGGTGGTCTTTTTCAGCGGAATCGGCGCGTTTACGGCGGTGCTGCTGCTCATTTTCAAGGATTCCATCCTCGGTCTTGTGGCTGGCGTGCAGCTTTCGACCAACGATCTGGTGCGAATCGGCGACTGGATCACGATGCCGAAATACGGCGCGGATGGTGACGTGATCGATATTTCGCTGGTGACCGTGTCGGTGCAGAACTTCGATAAGACCATCGTGGTGTTGCCGGCCTATATGCTTATTTCCGAGGGGTTCAAAAACTGGCGCGGGATGCAGGAGTCGGACGGGCGGCGGATCAAACGCTCGTTCAATATCGATCTTCAGACTGTCCGGTTTCTCGATGACGACCTTACGAAAAAGATTGAAGCCGTCCAGCTTCTGAAGCCCCACCTTCAAGCGCGCCATGAAGAGATCGCCAACTACAACCGTGCGTTAATGATTGATGACCGTTCTCCGGTTAACGGACGCCGCATGACCAACCTCGGCACGTTCAGGGCCTACCTCGAAGCCTACATCCGCAGTCTGCGTACCATCAATAGCGACATGATGATCATGATCCGCTATCTTCAACCGGATGCGTTCGGTTTGCCGTGCGAGGTCTATTGCTTTACGAAAACCAAAGATTGGGCGGCTTATGAAGCGGCGATGGCCGATGTGATCGACCATATCTACGCTGTGCTGCCGTTTTTCGACCTCAAGGCCTATCAGCTTCAGGGTGCGATGGTGGTTCCACCGTCAGCTGTCAAAGAGTAAGCGACAGGTCGCGTTCCGGCCACCGGGCAGCCTCGATGATGTGCGCGTGCAGCGGAATGCGCACATTCGGCAGGTTGTCGGGGCTGTAAAATCCAGCTTCGAACACCTCGTGGTTGATGCGGATGTTCTCGTGTGCCGCCTGCACCCGATAGGCTACCACCATCAGCGAGCCGTACATTTCCGACTCGCGGTGCCAGACTCCGATCAGCTCTTCGATCGAACCTTCAAGTGACGTCTCCTCATACAGTTCCCGCAAGCAGCCCTCTTCCGGGCGTTCCCCCGTTTCGAGAAAACCGCCAGGTAGCGCCCACTCATTGAAAGCCGGCTCGTGCGCTCTGCGGATGAGCAGTAATTCATTATTGCGGTTGAGCGTAAACGCTACGGTCACCGGAGTCGGGTTGATATAGTGAATCCATCCGCATTGCGGACAAATCATGCGCTCGCGCCCTTCGAGGCGCGCTTCGTTCAAAGGGGTTGCGCAGTGCGGGCAGTAAACAAATGGCTTCATATCTGAATTGTTCGTATCGGTTCCTATTTTTTAACTGGCCGGTCTATTCTATGTTGTCGTCATCACCGTTTCACCAAAAAACGGGAGTGCTTGGTTAATAATTTCGAAAGTACGATTCTTGCCGCCAGAGCTTTGCAAACACCCCGAAACTTTTTGCCGGACTATCGGATTCTCCCATGAGAAGCGACAAGGCATCGTACAACTGCAATAATCAACGCTATGGAATTACTAAAAACAGGCCAGAGGGCTCCGGAATTCACGACAATCGATCAGGACGGCAATCCGGTATCCCTTAAAGATTTCCGCGGTCGCAAGGTCATTCTCTATTTTTATCCAAAAGACAATACGCCGGGCTGCACCAAGGAGGCTTGCGCTTTTCGAGACAATTTGCCTAACTTTAAAAAGCTTGATGTCGAAGTGCTCGGGGTGAGCGTCGATGGACAGAAAGCCCATCGTAAGTTCGCCGATAAATTCGAGTTACCCTTTACCCTTGTGGCCGATGAGGATAAAAAAATTGTCGAAGCATACGGTGTTTGGGGATTGAAAAAGTTTATGGGCAAAGAGTATATGGGTACCAATCGCGTGACCTATTTGATTGATGAAGAGGGCACTATTGAAAAGGTTTGGCCGAAGGTCAAACCGGATAAACATGCAGCGGAAGTGCTTGAATGGTTGCAGCAAAAAACGTGATACATGGATAACGAATTTGAAATGCTTGCGCCGGGCAAGTTGCTGATTGCTTCGGCTAATCTGCTTGAATCCAACTTCAAGCGGACGGTTCTTCTTATGTGCGAGCACAACGAAGAGGGCTCGATTGGTTTCATTCTGAACAAGCCGATGGAGTTCAAGGTGTGTGAGGCTATCAGCGGCTTCGATGAGATCGATGAGCCGTTGCATATGGGCGGCCCGGTACAGGTCGATACGGTGCACTTTCTGCATACCCGTGGCGATGTGATTGACGACGCGCAAGAAGTGCTTCCAGGACTGTTCTGGGGCGGCGACAAGGAGCAGCTCAGCTACCTGATCAACACCGGGGTTATCAGGCCGTCTCAGGTGCGCTTTTTCCTGGGATATGCCGGCTGGAGTGCCGGTCAGCTCAAGGAAGAGTTTGAAGAGGGGTCATGGTACACCGCCGACGCCTCGAACCAGCATGTTTTTACTGAAGAGTACGAGCGGATGTGGAGCCGAACTGTTCGCTCAAAAGGTGGTGATTATTGCCTTGTCGCCAACTCTCCCGAGCTTCCGGGAATGAATTAAAGAGAGCACCCGACTTTTTGCATGGGCAGTTCTGATAAGCTGGAACTGCCCTCTCTGTTTTCAGGCAAGCGCTTCAGATTTGTTTACCATTCGGAACTCTTCGGCATGAACAACTGTTAAAAATACGAGTAGAAAATGTTATCTACTCTCCAGCATGCGCAAGCATGGTTCTTTGACTTAATGGGGATGACAGGCTTTCGACAGGATACGTGTGAGATGTCGTTGCACTCCGAGTTTCAGCATGGACGGACTCGTTAAACAAGTCTATGTACCATTAGATGCAGACGATTATTCGTATGCAATGGCTGCCTGATTAGCACAAGTTAACTCAGACGCCATCGTCCTGCGGTGAATGCGCTTACTCTGAAGCCGCCGGATGGCATAACCCGCGCTTGAGCCTACGGGTTCGCGCAAGTAAGCTCCGTACATTCATGCCCGAGTGGGTGTGCGGGTACTTTCTCGGGATAAGGGGACGAACGCTGCTGGCGGTGTAATCGGCCCACGAAAATCCAATCACCAGAGATGAGTGTGGTGACTGCATCGAGCAGTGTTCTGGACGCGGGTTCAAGTCCCGCCATCTCCACCAGAAAAGCAAATTAAGGCAGGTCCGTCAGTATGAGGGCTTGCCTTTTTTTGTTTCTCTTTTCTCTGATTGTGCTCGGCATCAACGAACGCGCAGCCCAAATCACCAGCAACTAATCGTTATTTCAAGAGTTTCCATGCTTTTTTCAAATCTGGCATGGCCTGTCATCGTGAAAATGGATACTTTGAAAAATGAAACATTTCATTCAGTATCGGAGAACATTATGAGGCTGTTCCAATTTCTTGTTACGCTAGTTCTCTGCTGTACCTCGTTGCTGCTGGCTAATGTGGCGAAAGCCCGGCTTGAGGCTGATCCTGCCGCTAGCAAAACACCGGTCAAGATATTCAAGTATCCGCTTGTAAAGGCGTGCGCTGATGTTGAGGCTGATCTTACCTTGGTGCAGGGGAAAAATGGCATAGTCACGATTACTGGTACGGTGACCAATGTGGGTAAACAAGACTATATGATTGATTCGGTTGCGGAAGTGATCATGAACCTCAGCTATGCTCCGCAATACTCTTACGCTATGACCGGGGTGTCTAAAGCGCTCGTTAGCAAAGCCTTCGGCATGCTCAAGGCTGGAGCTTCCATAGACATCAATGCCAGATACCAGATACCGGATTTCATCAGTTGGGCTTCGGCAGGCATGAAAGGCAACGCCAGGCGCTTGTTTACCCTTCGTGTGATCAAGCGCGATATGTCCTCTTACAAGGCGGGCGAAGATTGCAATGCGGAAAACAATGTAATCGCCAAAATGGTCAACTACCGGGCTGTGAAGCAGTGATTGATGCTTTAAGCTTGGCAGTACAAGTTTGTTCCCAAATTGATCTCATATGCATATAGGCGATGTCGTCTGCGCTATCATTGAGCGCGATGGAAAGTTTCTTATAGCTCGGCGGCCGGACGACGGACGGCATCTGGGGCGGAAGTGGGAGTTCCCAGGCGGGAAGGTGGAGCCGGGGGAGTCGGCGATAGCAGCCTTAATACGGGAGCTTCGCGAGGAGCTCAATGTGTCTGTGACGATTATCGAGCAACTGACGCCTGTGGAGCATCGCTATCCGGAGCTTTCGCTGCGGTTGATCGCTTTCCGTTGTCGGCTCAAACACGGCACGCCGCAGGCTGGAGTTCATGAGGAGTTGCGCTGGATCGGCATCCATGAAGTCAAAGATTACGATTTTCCCGAAGCTGATCTGCCTATCCTTGCCGAATATCGGATGAAACTTGGCGATCTGTCCTCAACCTCTGCAAATGAACAATCTGCAGATTGATTTTTCATTTTTCTCAGGCCACCTCTTGCTCTTATTCGGTCATGGCTGATCGCTTTTTTTTCTGTAACTCGCTCCTCTCATGCTTGTTACTCAGTAAACTTCTACCGCTTTTGGTATTGCCTCCCGGCATCTGTGTGCTGCTTGCTTTGGTTGGGCTTTTGCTGAGGCGGACGTGGCTGATCTGGCTTTCGGTGGGCTTACTGTGGCTCCTGAGTATGCCGGTGGTCGGGGACGCTTTGCTGCTGCAGATTGAGAAGCCGTACCGGCCAGTGCCAATGCAGCGCGTCAAGTCTGCCGATGCCATTGTGGTGTTGAGTGGGATGCTGACACAGATTGACGGCCTGCCTCTTGGCGAATGGGGCGATGCGGCAGATCGTTTCGACGGCGGTATTGCGCTCTACAAGGCAGCTAAAGCACCGCTGCTGGTCTTCACTGGAGGGCACTTGCCCTGGCAGCCAGAGTCCATCCCGGAAGGCGAGCTTCTTGCCCGGCGGGCGCGGTTGCGTGGCGTACCAGCCGCGAGCATACTCCTGACCTCACATGCGGCCAATACGGCTCAGGAGGCGGTTGCCGCCGCAACGTTGCTTGGCGTAAAGTCGGACTCTCCGAAACGCATTCTTCTGGTGACCAGCGCATTTCACATGCAGCGCGCCGCCGACATGTTCAGGGCTGCGGGATTCGAGGTCGAGCCTTATCCGGTCGATTTCCGCGAAACCGGTGTGAAAAGCCGCACGACCATCATCGATTTTTTCCCGAGTGCCAATGGTCTTGAGAACTCCGCGCTGGCCCTGCGGGAGATGATCGGGCGGCAGGTTTATCGAAATGGCAGGTTTCTGCCATCGGCTTTCGGAAGTGATCATGTTTCATTGCCGGAGGCTTTCGTTGCGCTGTTATTACACTGGGCGTGTCCTGATTCCCGGGGCATGAAGGTGGAGTGGGGATGATTAAAGTTTTTTTACATTAACAGTCTATAGGTTTTGTAAACTGATGTTGCTTTTCACGGTTAAGTCGGTTTTGTTGCTGGTGGGCTCTATCTTGTAAAAGCAAATACTTGACGCTATGACCATAAGTAAGGAGTCAAAAGAACAGGTGCGCTGGTATGCCGTCTATGTGCGATCTCGCTATGAGAAAAAAGTGTATCAACTGCTGCTTGAAAACGGCCTGACAAGTTTTCTCCCCCTGGTCGAGACCGTCAGACGGTGGAGTGACCGGAAAAAACGGGTCGAAGAGCCTCTGATCAAGAGCTATGTTTTCGTAAAGATCAACTACCATAAAGAGCATGTCGCCGTGCTCGAAACCGATGGGGTTGTGAAGTTCATCGGTATCGGCAGGACGCCTTCGGTGATTTCCGAGCGCGACATTGCGTGGTTGAAGCGCCTGACCCATGAGCCTGACGCAATCGGCCAGACCGTTGCATCGATTCCGCGCGGCAAGAAAGTGCGGGTGCTGGCCGGTCCTTTCAAGGATTTCGAAGGAGTGGTGCAAAAAGAGGGGCGGGAAGATCGACTGGTGGTCTATTTCGACAGCATCATGCAAGGGGTTGAGATTACCATTGCACCGGAGTTGCTTGCACAGATCGAATCTCCTTCGGTTGCAGCTCAGCCCGATAGGCTTGCCGAAAAGGTTGCTCATGAGTCCGGTGCCGCCGTCAAGCACCTGATGCGTCCCTGAGCCGGTATTGCATGGAACCCTTTGCCCAAAGTTCAGGAGCTGCTCCACTTAACGATGCTTTGCACCGGATTTTCGGTTTTCACTCGTTTCGTCCAAACCAGGAGGAGATTGTCCGCGCACTGATGGGCGGGCGGGATGTGTTTGCCGTCATGCCGACCGGCGGAGGCAAGTCGCTCTGCTACCAGCTTCCCGCCGTTCTCATGCCGGGCACCGCGCTGGTGGTCAGCCCGCTCATCTCCCTCATGAAAGATCAGGTCGATGCGGCCCGCTTGAACGGCATCCGCGCGGCGTTCCTTAACAGCTCGCTCGATTTCATGGATCAGTCCGCCGTGCTCCGCGCGCTCCAGAGCGGCGAACTCGATCTGCTCTACGTCGCTCCCGAACGCTTCGCGCTCGACCAGTTCCGCGAACTGCTCGCGGGCTGCCGTATCAGCATGGCGGTGATCGACGAGGCGCACTGCATTTCCGAATGGGGCCACGACTTCCGCCCTGACTACCTCTCGCTCTCCTCACTGGTTGAGTTGCTGCCTGACGCGCCGGTCGCGGCCTTCACCGCCACCGCCACGCAGAAGGTGCAGCGTGACATTGTCAGCAAGCTCCAACTGCGCGATCCGTTCGTGCTGCGCGCCTCGTTCGACCGCCCGAACCTTACCTACGAAGTGCGCTTCAAGGAGTCGGGTGAAGCGCAGCTCGTCTCGCTTCTGAAAGAATTTTCTGGCCAGTCGGGCATCATCTACCGCACCAGCCGCAAAAGCGTCAACGACACGGCGGCCATGCTGCAAAAGCGCGGCATTCGCGCCCTGCCCTACCACGCCGGACTCGCCGACCGCGAGCGGCACGACAACCAGGAGGCGTTCATCCGCGACGAGGTCGAGGTCATCGTGGCGACGGTGGCCTTCGGCATGGGCATCGACAAATCGAACGTCCGCTTCGTCATCCACGCCGATCTTCCCAAAAGCATCGAGAGCTACTATCAGGAGACCGGACGCGCCGGACGCGACGGTGAGAACTCCCGCTGCATCATGCTCTTTTCGCACGCCGACATTCCGAAAGTGCGCTTTTTCATCGACGCGATGCAGGACGAAGAAGAGCGTCGCCGGGCGCTCGATGCGCTCTCGAAGGTGGTCGCGTTCGCCTCCTCCACGGTGTGCCGCCGCCGGATGCTGCTCGAACACTTCGACGAAGAGCTGCCGGGCGACAACTGCGGTTCGTGCGATGTCTGCCAAGGCTTGCACGAAGTGACCGACTGCACGGTCGAAGCGCAGATGCTGCTCTCCACCATCGTCCGCACCGACTCGCGTTTCGGCGCGACGCACCTGGTCGATATTCTGCTCGGCAGCAACAATCAGAAGATCAGGGATTTCGGTCACGACCGGCTGAAGGTGCACGGCATCGGCAAGGGCCACGACCGCAAATTCTGGCGTCGCCTCATCGACGACCTCATGGTCCGCAAAGCGATCGGACGCTCCGAGGGGCTCTACCCGATTCCCTACCTGCTCGAAGGCGGCGTGCGGATTCTCAAGGGCGAAGAGAAGGTCGAGATGGTCAGGATCAAGGAGAAGAAAGGCAAATCCGCAGCCGCCAAACGTGGCGGCCTCGAAGCGCTGTCGGACGCCGAAAAGCAGCTCTTCGAAGAGCTGCGCAAGGTGCGCAAAAGACTCGCCGACGAGCAGGGCGTACCGCCGTACGTGGTTTTTTCAGATAAAACCCTCGTTGAACTGAGCGCCGCCAAGCCTTCGACGCGCGACGAAATGCTCGCCGTATCGGGGATTGGCGAGGTGAAGCTGGATCGGTACGCGGAGCCGTTTTTGCGAGTGATTGGCGAGTTTGCTGGCGGGTGATCGGCTTTTTTTGCTTTGTCTGATTTTATGGGATTTTTCTGCTCTGTTTTTATCTCTTCTCTCTTGTTTTGATGTACTGATTTTGATGCATTTTGTCATGAACACACTGAAACTTCAAGTCCGGTTTTTCAGAAGCGATGCTGGTAATGAGCCGGTTCGCGACTGGTCATTACTGCGATCACAAAAGGTATCAATCGTTGGTTGAACAAGGGTTTATCCTGATGTCATTCTGAGCGGAGCGAAGAATCCAGAACTCTTTTTTTGTAATAAGATGGATTCTTCATTCCACTTTGCTTCATTCAGAATGACAGACTGTTTTCCAGGAATTCATTGCGATTCAACTGGCCTTGAAAAGACTTAGGAGTACATGATGAAAACTGAAAATATTGGCAGCAATTTCGATGATTTTCTTCAAGAGGAAGGGTTTCTTGATGAAGCGAATGCGGTGGCAATCAAACGGGTGATTGCCTGGCAGATCGAAGAGGAGATGAAAGCGCAAAAGCTTACCAAGTCAGCGATGGCAAAAAAAATGCGCACCAGCCGTGCTGCCCTGAACCGTTTGCTCGATGAAACCGATACCAGCCTGACATTGACAACGTTGTCGCGAGCAGCGACGGTGCTTGGGAAGAAATTTCGTGTTGAGCTGGAGGGTTGAGGTGTGCTCTTTATAGAATCGTTGTATTTCAAAAAAAATACTTTGCAGATGGACGGCTGGTCTATATTTTAAAAAAAGGCTGTTTTGTAAGCTGTGATGATGCACAATATCCATGCGACCAGATACTGAAACACGAACACAATCCGGCGTAACTTCTCAGGAGGGACTGCATCATTCTCCGAAGCTTTTAGAGTCATTGCGTCACGCACTGTCTGTTCGGCACTATAGCAGCAGGACAGCCGATACGTATTGTTCATGGGTCAAGCGTTTTGTCCATTACCATAACCTCAGGCATCCAAACGAGATGGGTGAATCGGAGATCAATTCATTTCTGACGCATCTTGCCGTAGAGGAAAAGGTGAGTTCATCGACGCAGAATCAGGCATTGAGCGCACTGTTATTTCTTTACCGGCATGTTATGGGTAAAGAAATCGGCGATTTTGGACACGTTATTCGTGCCAGAAAGCCTGTCCGGTTGCCGGTCGTGCTGACTCGCGACGAAGTGAAAGCTCTTCTTGCTCAGCTTGCTGGTGACAAGTGGCTAATGGCATCACTGATGTATGGGGCTGGATTGAGGTTGATGGAGTGTTTGCGATTGCGCGTACAGGATATTGATTTCACCCGTAATGAAATTCTGGTTCGTGACGGCAAGGGGGCAAAAGACCGGATCACGATGTTGCCGGAATCTTTGAAAAAGCCTCTCGCTGACCATCTGAAACAGGTCAAAAGCATTCACGAAAAAGACCTTGTTGAAGGCTGGGGGCGTGTACTCCTTCCGGGTGCTTTAGATCGTAAGTATCCCAATGCTCCTGCCGAATGGCGATGGCAGTGGGTTTTTCCTCAGGAACACCGATGGAAGAACGCGAAAACCGGCGAAGAAGGGCGGCACCATACTCACGAAACAATCATTCAGCGTTCAGTAAAAGAAGCTGCTGGAAGGGCGGGCATCGTCAAGCATGCCGGCTGTCATACGTTCAGGCATTCATTTGCGACGCATTTACTTGAGGCGGGGTATGATATTCGAACGATCCAGGAATTAATGGGCCATAAAGATGTAAGTACCACAATGGTTTATACGCATGTTTTAAACAAGGGTGGTCATGGAGTGAAAAGCCCGGTTGACATGTTTGTTGCCGGTTTAGACTGACCTGTATAAACCGACAGGTGTAAATCATTGTTAACTTGATTAAGTTTTTTATA
>DRSQ01000216.1 GCA_011372505.1 Chlorobaculum parvum
CGTAACCGACTCGATGTGGAATGGGTAAAAGGCCCGCTTGATGAAGCCGGGATTGAGGCGCTGGTTGAGTCGCTTTGCGAGAAAATTGCCTGATCTTTTACCACATTCACCAGCCTCGACGCAATAAAGCTCTGAACGCACCCACCTCCCCTCTCAACTCCCACCAACATTTTACGCCATCGCAAAAAATATGATTTGAATGAATAGAATTTTGTACGATAATAGGGATAGGGGTCGCTCCGCATCGATTGTATAACCATCCCTCACTGATTGTGGAGCGAAAAGGCTGTTCACATGCCTTAAAAAAATTAGTTACCGTTTTTCCGCTGGAGTTTTTTTATGAAACACTCCATATCGACTCGCAAGGAGTTGACCATCCTCAAGCTCGAAGAGCAGGTTTTTGATGTCCGGCATGCCGAATGGTTCAGGACAACAATCGATACGATGGTCAGTGATGAGGCAAGCAAAAACATCATCGTCGATTTTTCACAGGTCAAGGCGATCGACTCATCTGGCATAGGCTCCATCCTTCTTGCCCACCAGCGCGCCAACAGTTCCGAAGGACTGGCTATTTTCGTCTCGCTCTGCCAGCAGATCAAGGATCTGCTCAAACTCGCCAACCTGGACAAACAGCTCTTCATCTTCTCATCGATCAACGAGGTCATGACCCTGATCGAACCGGCCCTGAAAGGTAAACGTGCCAGCAAGGCACGCCGACAGCAAAGTGAGGATGACAACGACGGTGACGATGAGGTGAACGAAGAGATCGATATTCTGCCCGACGATGCATACGACAGCGAATCGTTCGACGACATGAATGACGAAACAACCGACGACAGCGACGAGCGCGAAGAGGGCGATGATGAAGCCGAAGTCAAACCCCACAAAGTGGCTAAAACGCCGAAAAAGCGCGGCCGGCCGAAGAAAAATTCTCAACCGGTCAAGGCGGTTAGGAAAAAATCAGAACATTTGGACTGACTGCCCATATCGGCTTCCAGCTCAACACGCAGCACTATCCGCCAGCCCTCCATTTGACTTTTTTTAGCGTCTACACTATTTTTTGAACGGTGGTCAGTACCTTGCCGCCTTCTCTTGAAAAACGAACTGTTTTATCCAGAGAAAGGAGCGCCTTGCCATGCTTGACGACCTCTTTCGCGATCGGCTCAAAACACTTCTTGACACCGCAGGTGTAACCATCGACGGCCCCAATCCGTGGGATGTCCGCGTGCACGATCCCCGCATGTTCAGAAAAACCGTGCTTGAGGGCAACCTCGGCTTTGGCGAGTCCTATATGGATGGCTGGTGGGAGTGCGACGATCTCGACGAGCTGTTTTACCGGATTCTCTCCTTCGGCATCGACCAGCAGCTTGTCACGCTCACCAAAGCCGTCAAAACGCTCCAAAGCACGGTTCGAAACCTGCAAAAGCCTGCGCGAGCCTTTACGGTGGGCAAACGGCATTATGATGCGGGCAATGACCTGTTCCAGGCCATGCTCGATCCCCTGATGCTCTACAGTTGCGCCTGCTGGCACAACACTTGCGAGCTCGACCAGGCGCAGCGCAACAAGCTGACGCTGGTATTCGACAAGCTCGGCCTCGAACCGGGCATGGCACTGCTCGACATCGGTTGCGGCTGGGGCGGAACCGCACGGTTCGCTGCAGAACGGTACGGCGCAAAAGTGGTCGGCATTACCGTTTCCGAAGAACAGGCGAGCTTCGCGAGGGAATTGTGTGCAAACCTCGATGTCGAAATCAAGCTGATGGATTACCGCAAGCTCGAAGGCACGTTCGACAGGATCGTGTCGCTCGGAATGCTCGAACACGTGGGCTACCGAAACTACCGGACTTTTTTCGAAACCGCGCGCCGCTGCCTGCATCGCGATGGACGATTTCTGGTGCAGAGCATCGGCAACAACACGCCGGTAACGGGCACCGACCCATGGATCGAAAAATATATCTTCCCGAACTCGATGCTCCCCTCGGCCAGCCAGATCACCCGTGCTTATGAACACTGCTTTATCCTCGAAGACTGGCACTCTTTCGGCCACGACTACTCACTGACGCTCAAGGCCTGGGAAGAGAATTTCAGACGCAACTGGCCGCGGCTTGAAAAGAACTATGATGACCGCTTCTACCGCATGTGGCGCTACTACTTGTTGAGCTGTTCGGGCGCTTTCCGGGCACGCGCCATCCAACTCTGGCAAATTCTGTTCAGCCCGCGCGGCATCAGGAACGAATGCCGGATTCCGCACGAGCCATCCCCATGTGCATTCAGGGATAAAGGAAACGGTCAGTGTTCTTCTCGGTGAATTTGCGCACCCCGCGCCGGGCGGCATCGAGGATTTTTTCGATAGGCTTCTGCTTGACGATCATGCGCCGGTAACGATTGGTGCCCGCAAGTTTGTCAAAAAAGCTGCGGTCGATGCCGAGTTGATCTGGATAGAGCTTCTGCAAGGCAAGGAGAATCGCGGTCTGGGTCATGAAGGGATTGAAGGCTGCACGATCGGTGAGGGCAAGGCGGATACCGTGGCACTCGATTCCGGCGAACTTGCTACTCGATGGAATGAAGGATACGCGATGAAGCTCGACGCCGGGCAACAGGCACGCTTCGAGTTCCGAAAGCAGCGCGGCGCTGTCGATGAACGGCGCGCCGAATTGCTTGAATGGCGCTTCGGTGCCGCGTCCCTCGCTCACCGCTGTGGCTTCGAGCATGACGGTGGCGGGGTAGAGCAACAGCGTATCGAAATCGCGAAGATTAGGCGATGGCGGGCGGAAGCGATAACCCTGAAGCTGGTCGGCGAAAAGGCCGTGGCGATAACCGCTCATCCGCACGACCTGAAGCGAGAGGTCTGGATAATCGCGCTGTTGCAGCCACGTTGCGATCTCCCCCACGGTCATGCCATGAATGAACGGTAGCTCCGCCGCCCCGACGAACGACTCGAAATCGGACTCGAGCACAAAGCCGCTGGCCGGAAGCGGCGCGATGGGATTGGGCCGGTCGAGCACCATGAAGGTAATGCCCACCTCGCGACATACCTCCATCGCGAGCTTCATGGTGGAGATGTAGGTGTAGCAGCGCACGCCGGCATCCTGCAAGTCGAACACCAGCACATCGATGGTTTTCAGCAGCTCGGGATCAGGCCGCCGCGACTTGCCGTAGAGCGAATAGACCGCGATCTTGCCGACTACCTCACTATTGCCGACCACCTCGCCCGCCTGCCGCTCAAGCGCGAAACCATGCTCCGGAGCCATAAGGAA
>DRSQ01000217.1 GCA_011372505.1 Chlorobaculum parvum
TTCAGCGCTTCGGAAACCTCTGCCTCCTCGGCAGGAAGCAGGCGCGACATCAGCTCGACGATGGTCACTTTCGCGCCAGCCTTGGCGTAGAACCAGGCCATCTCAACGCCGATCGCTCCACCGCCGACCACGATCATCGACTCCGGCACCTCCTTCAGAATCAACGCCTCGCGGCTCGTGATGATCCGCTTGCCATCCGGTTCCAACCCCGGAATCACGCGCGGCTGCGCGCCGGTCGCCACGATGATGTTCGCCGCTTCGAGCGTGCGCTCCGAGCCATCCTCTGCGGTCACATTCACCCCCTTGCCACCGGTCAGCACCGCTTCGCCGCGCCAAACCTCGACCTTCGCCCGCTTCAGCATGAACTCCACGCCCTTCGAGCTTTTCAGCGACACCTTCCGACTGCGCTTGACCGCCTGTGCGAGATCGAACGACACCTCGCCGACGTTCACGCCAAACTCCAACGGATTTTTCGCAAGATCATAAACTTCAGCGCTCCGGAGCAACGCCTTGGTCGGAATGCAACCCCAGTTCACGCACACCCCGCCAAGCGAGGCCTTTTCGACAACGCACACCTTCATGCCGTGCCGCGCGACGTGAATCGCCGCCTCGTAACCGCCGGGACCGGAACCAATGACGACGACATCGAACAGGGCTGACGAACTCTCTGACTGCTGCATAATGGTATGGGATTGCGTAGCGTTCATGCCGGAGCGAACAGGCGGCGATAAACGATCACGGTTGCACGAGACGATTCTTTGACTATAATAACATTCACGAGTCATGACCGAAGCCGCAACAAAATGCAAAAACAGCCGCTAAAAACCGAATCCCCGGACGCCCAACCGGAAGCCGCACCGAAGCAAATGACCCTTCAGGTCAGCAAGGTGCAGACGCCGATGCGCATCGACCGCTACCTCACCCAGCAGGTCGAGAACATGACGCGCAACAAGGTGCAGGCGGCCATCGAGGAGGGACGGGTGCTGGTCAACGGCAAGCCGGTCAAGTCCAACTATCGAGTCAAGTCATGCGACCACATCCACCTCACCTTCCTGCGCCCACCCGCGCCGGAACTCGCACCGGAGGACATCCCGATCACCATTCTCTACGAGGACGACGATCTGATGGTGATCGACAAGGAGGCGGGCATGGTGGTGCATCCGGCATTCGGCAACTGGACGGGCACACTGGCCAATGCGATTCTGCACCATCTCGGCAAGGATGCCGACGATCTCGACAAAACGGAAATGCGCCCTGGCATTGTGCATAGGCTCGACAAAGACACCTCGGGGCTCATCATCATTGCCAAAAATCCCACGGCTCTGCACAAGCTCGCCCGACAGTTCGCCCAACGGCAGGTCGAAAAAGTCTATAAAGCGATCGTCTGGGGCGTACCGAAAGCGGAATCCGGCACCATCAAGACCAATATCGGGCGGTCACACAAAAATCGCAAGGTGATGGCCAACTTCCTTTACGAGGGAGCTGAAGGCAAACACGCGATTACAGACTACCGGGTGGTCGAAAATCTCAGCTACTTCTCGCTGATGGATATGACGCTGCACACAGGCCGCACGCACCAGATCCGCGTACACCTGCAACACCTTGGCCACCCTATCCTCGGCGACGAAACCTACGGCGGCGCGACTCCGCGCGTGCTGCCCTTTAGTAAAAGCGAACCGTTCACCCGCAACCTGCTGGAGCTGATAGGCCGACAAGCGCTGCACGCCGAAACGCTCCGCTTCCGGCAGCCGACCACCGGCGAACCACTCGCCTTCACAGCTCCTCTGCCGGAAGATATGGAACTCGTGCTTGAAAAAATCCGAACCGTTATGACGGCCTCTCAATCCTGAAAACGGTTTGCCGCTCCCCAGCGTTACTTCTCCGAGCTTATCGCTTATATTGCCGGTATCTCTTTATGAACCCTTCGGATGGCGCGTGCTCATCCGGAACAGCGCAAACCAATGAAAGTCATCGGAATCAATGGCAGCCCCCGCCCGACGGGCAACACCTCGATCATGCTCAAAACCGTCTTCGAGATGCTCGAACAGGAGGGCATCGAAACGGAACTGATCCAGGTCGGAGGCACCGACATCAAGGGCTGCCGCGCCTGCTACGCCTGCATCAGCAACAAGAACAGCAAGTGCTCGACCAAAGACGGCTTCAATGAAATTTTTGAAAAGATGGTCAAGGCCAACGGCATGATTCTCGGCTCGCCGGTCTATTTCGCCGACATCACCCCGGAGCTGAAAGCACTCATCGACCGAGCCGGTTTCGTGTCGCGAACCAACGGCCAATTGTTCCGGCACAAGGTGGGCGCATCGGTCATCTCACTGCGGCGCGGCGGCGGCGTGCACGCCTACGACAGCATCAACCACCTCTTGCAGATCTGCCAGATGTTCATGGTCGGCTCGACCTACTGGAACCTCGGCTTCGGCGGACGCGACGGCGGCGAGGTGGTCAACGACACCGAAGGCATGGACAACATGTGCGACCTCGGCAAGTCGATGGCCTTCCTGCTGAAGAAGCTGAATGCGAGTTGACGTTAAAACAGACTCCTGTGAACACAGCTTCTTAAATTCAGGAGGGATTCATCCCGACGGACATTAAGCCTCTTACATTTGAGGTCAGTTGCCCCGGCTTTCAAGCCGGGGATTATGGATAGAGACAAAATTAATCAGGGCTTCCGCCCAATTTCTTAAGCCATCCAAAACGCTCCCTGATCCCGTATGCGAAAAATCCGACTTCCCGCCGCCCTGCACCTCGTTGCCCTGTTGCTCATCTCGTCGCTTCCAGCCTTTGCAGGAAGCAAGGCGAACATGGATGCGCCATCGTCGAACGTCATCGAAACGGTGTGCGGCGAGCGCATCACCGACCCCTATCGCCCGCTCGAAAATCTCAAAAATCCGAAGGTTCAGGCGTGGTACAAACGTGAGGCCGATTATGCGCGCTCCGTGCTCGACGCCATTCCGGGCCGCAGCGAGCTGATCGCGAAGATGGTGGAGTTCGACAAGCGCCGCCCGGAGAAGATTTACAACCTCTCGATCACCGACAACGACCGCTACTTCTACCTCAAGCAAACCCCCGCGGACGAGGTCGGCAAGCTCTTTTCCCGTAAAGGCTACAAAGGCAAGGAGCGCCTGCTCTTCGACCCGGCGAGCTACAAAGATGACAGCGACGGTACCTTCGTCATCAGCCGGGTTTCGCCGAATATCGATGGCTCGAAGGTGGTGATCGGCGTGTCGGCGAACGGTTCGGAAGACGCGATTCTTTTCGTCATGGATGTTAAAAACGGCCAGATCTGGCCGGAACGGATCGACCGTTGTCGCTTCGCCTCTCCGTCGTGGCTGCCCTGCGGCAAAGCGTTTTACTACACCCGCATGAACAGCAACGATCCGCTCGACAAGGATCGTCAGAAAGACAGCCGCGTTTATCTGCACTTGGTTGGAACCGATCCTTCGACCGACCCCGAAATCTTTTCGCGCACGCACGATCCCGAACTGAAAATCAAGGCGGAGGACATCCCCTACGTTTCTTACGACCGCAAAAGCCGCAAGCTCTACGCCTTCGTGAGCAGCGTCGATCCCCGCATCACCGCATGGTATGCCGATGACGACGCGATTGGCAAAGCATCAATTCCGTGGAAGCAACTCCTGCGACCGGAGGACGAGGTGTATGATTTTGCCGCCACGAAGCACGACCTCTACCTCTTCACCCCGAAAAACGCCCCGCGCTTCAAAGTGCTGAAAACCTCGCTTGACCACCCCGATCTGGCGACCGCCGAAACGGTCATCGGCGAACCGGTGGAGGGCACCCTCACCGCCCTCGCGCTGACCGACGACGGGCTCTTCTACACCATCTCCACCAACGGCGTCCGGGAGGATTTATATCATCTTGACTACGACGGCAAAAAGCCGGAAAAGATTGAAACCCCGTTCGAGGCGGGCACGATGTCGATCAGCTCGAAAGGGTTTGACGAGCCTGAACTCTGGGCGATCATGGGCGGCTGGAACCACGACTACCGCCGCTACCGCTACGACGTGAAGCGCAACCGCTTCATCGACGAAACGCTCTCCTCGAAAGCGAGCTACCCCGAGTACGACAACCTCGAAGTGCGCGAGGTGATGGTTCCGTCGCACGACGGCGTCAAGGTGCCGCTGTCGCTTGTCTTCAATCGCGGCATGAAGATAGACGGCAAAACCCCCGTGCTGATCTACGGCTACGGCGCGTACGGCAACTCGATCACGCCATTTTTCAGTCCCTCGTTCCTGCTCTGGACGCACCGGGGCGGCATGATCGCAGTAGCCCACGTGCGCGGCGGCGGTGAGCTGGGCGACGACTGGCACAAGGCGGGCATGAAATCGACCAAGCCCAACACCTGGAAAGACCTCATCGCCTGCGCCGAATACCTCATCAAGAAGAACTATACCTCGCCACAGCACATCGCCATCAATGGCGGAAGCGCAGGCGGAATCCTCATCGGACGCGCCATGACCGCGCGCCCCGACCTCTTCGCTGCCGCCATGCCGCAAGTCGGCGTGCTCAACGCGCTCCGGGGCGAATTCAGCCCCAACGGGCCGGTCAACGTACCCGAATTCGGCACGGTGACGAATCCGGACGATTGCAAAGCGCTCCTCGAAATGGACGCCTACCACCACCTCCGCGACGGCGTGAAGTACCCCGCCGCCCTCATCACCGCAGGCATGAACGACCCCCGGGTCCCCGCCTGGCAACCCGCCAAATTCGCCGCACGGTTACAGGAAGCCACCGCCTCCGGCAAACCCGTGCTTTTCTTCACGGATTACAAAGCCGGTCACGGCATAGGCGACACCAAGACGAAGCAGTTCGAGTCGCTCGCCGATATGCTAAGCTTTGGATTATGGCAAACAAGCGGGGGAAAAGCCAACAAATGAGATTTGTAGGGGCGGACCTGAGAGTCCGCCTTTTTATGTCCACGACGTCCACTCAATCCACTTCGTCCCCCCAACTCACCACCGCTTCAGCCACCCCTTTCGCTTCCCCTCCGGCAAGCGCTCGATCGAATACCGCAGCATGGTGTGCGGCATGACGGTGGCGTGCTTATCGAGGAAGGCTTCGAGCTGGGGCTGGTCGCGTTTGCCGACTTCGCGGAGCATCCATCCGGTGGCTTTGTGGAGCAGCTCTTCAGGGTCGGCGAGCAGGCGTTCGGCAAGAAGGAGGGTATCGGTGAAGTCGTCGTTGCGGATGAAGTGGAACGTAGAGACAATCGCGATGCGACGCTCCCAGAGGCTTGGCAATTCGACGAATCGGTAGAGCAGCGAGCGGTCACGGGCTTGGAGGTGGTGTCCGACGATGTAGGGGCAGGAGACATCGACCAGATCCCAATTGTTGATGCGGTCGGTTCGCGAGCAGTAGAAGTCGTACAGTTCTTCTCTGGCGCTCTCGCCCGACGCGCGATAGCGCTCGATGAGCAAGAACAAGGCCAACATCCGGTCTTCGTGCCAGGGCGAGTCGAGCAGCTCCGAGATCACCTCGACCTCGACGTACCGGAACTCCCGGCAAAGCTTGCGCAGCACCGGCACGCGAATGCCGCGGAACCGGTCGCCTTCGCCGTATTCGCCGGGGCCGGTTTTGAAAAAGCGCTGGAGAATTTCCGCAGTTGGCGAGTCGGCGAGGGCTTCGAGGCGAGTGTTGATTGTCGAGATCATGGCGGGTTGTGCGTTTTGTGCGAAGAATGGGTCTTAAAGAACGATTGGGAGTAAGAAAAGACGATGATACAGCGCAGCGTGCTGATTTTGTTAAGCGCGATATTCTTCGGCATTCCCAAAAAGGGCAACCGCAAGGGTTGCCCCTACAAATTCCCGGTAATCTCCCGCAAGGGCGAACACGCAGGTTCGCCCCTACGACACCGTTTCATCTCCCGTCCACGCCGTCCACGCTTCCCGTCACGCCAGCTCTGCCAGCTCGGCCCAGCGATCCATGTCGCTTTCGAGCTTTTCCTGAATTTTGTGCAGTTCGTCACCCAGCCTTTGTACCGCCTCGAAGTCAGAACCGGCGGCGGAGAGTTCGGCGTTGATCGCTTCCTGCCGCTCTTCGGCTTCGGCGATGGCCTGCTCGAGCCGCTCCAGTTCGCGCTTCTCCTTGCTGTTGAGTTTGCGCTGTTTTGACGATGATGTCGTCGGCTTCGAATCCTCGGACGCAGGTTTGGCAACCGGTACGGGCTTGGGCTTGGCGGCTTGTTCTTCGGCGGCGATGGCGACTTTCATTTCGAGATAGACGCTATAGTTGCCGGGGTAGCGGCGCACGGTGCCGTCGCCCTCGAAGGCGAAGATGTGCTCGACGGTGCGGTCGAGGAAGTAGCGGTCGTGGCTCACGACGACGAGGCACCCCGGAAAGGTGTCGAGGTAGTCTTCGAGCACGCGCAGGGTGGGGATGTCGAGGTCGTTGGTCGGCTCGTCGAACAGCAGCACGTTCGGCGCTCCGATGAGCTGGCGCAAGAGGTAGAGGCGCCGCCGCTCGCCGCCGGAGAGGTTGCCGATGGGGTTGTACTGCGCCGACGGGGCGAAGAGGAACCGTTCGAGCATTTTGGCTGCGGAGACCAGCGTGCCATCCTTGGTCTTGATCTGCTCGGCCTCCTCCTTGATGTACTCGATCACGCGCTTTTGGTCGTCGAGGTGGCGGCTTTCCTGGTCATAGTAGCCGATTTTGACCGTCGGGCCAATCTCGATGCGTCCGCTGTCGGGCCTGGTGCGCCCGGCGATCATCTCGAGCAGCGTGGTCTTGCCGGAGCCGTTCGGGCCGATAATGCCGATGCGATCACCCTTTTCGAGCAGGTAATCGAACGAGCGGAGCAGCTTTTTTTCGCCCCACGACTTCGACACGTCGTGAAACTCGACGATCTTGTTGCCGAGCTGCTCCGCGCCGAAGCCAATCTCCATCTCCTGCTTCTGCTCCTTTTTCGGGGCGTAAACCAGCGCCTCGGCCCGCTGCAACCGCGCCTTCTGTTTGGTGGTGCGCGCCTTCGCGCCGGTGCGCATCCATTCGAGTTCCTGCTTGGCCAGCGCGTTGCGCTTGCGCTCGTCGCGAATCTCCTGCGCCTCCTCTTCCTCTTTCTGGACGAGGTAGCTCGCGTAGCCGCCGGTGTAGGTTTTGGCCGTTTTGCCATCGAGCTCGATCATTCGGGTGGCGACACGGTCGAGGAAGTAGCGGTCGTGCGTGATGAGGATCACCGCCCCAGCGTAGCGACGGATATAGCTTTCGAGCCACTCGACGCTGTCGGCATCGAGGTGGTTGGTCGGCTCGTCGAGAATCAGCGCGTCGCTCGGAATGACGAGGGCGTGAGCGAGCGCGACACGCTTGCGCTGACCGCCGGAGAGTGTGCCCATTTTTGCCGTCAGGTCGTTCAGGCCCAGCTTGCCGAGCACCGCCTTGGCGTTTGACTCCAAACCCCACGCGCCGCTCACGTCAAGCTCGTGCGACAAATGGGTGACTTTGTCGATCAGCGCTGCGTCACCTTCGGACTCCTCCAGCTCCTTCAGCGCCAGTTCGTACTCGCAGATCAGCGCCATCACCTTGTCGCCCGACTTCAGCACCGCTTCGAGTACCGTATCGTTCTCGTCGTATGGCGAGACCTGCGGCAGGGAGGCAATCCGCTTGTCGCGCGAAATCATCACGCGGCCAGCATCGGGCGTTTCCGCGCCGGCGAGAATTTTCATCAGCGTGCTTTTGCCGCTGCCGTTTGCGCCGATGATGCCCACCTTATCGCGGTCATCGATGCCGAACGACACCTCCGTGAACAGCGTTTTCAAACCATACGTCTTGCCAATCCCCTCAACCGTCAGAAGAACCATGCCCCATCCTGTTTAGCGCTAAAAAAGGAATCAACTACCCCGCAGCAAGCTACGGGGTATGAATTCATCTTGGATCGATACTTTCTCGAAGCAAGCTTCGGGGAATGTACCCGCAGAGATTCAATATAACGCAAATGCCCACCGATTCCCCTGCTCCTGCGCAATCAGGCATCGATCACCGTTTCACCACGTGAACGACGCGCAGTGCAGCTTTTGTATGCATGATTTCGAGATAAAAAAAAACGTCCCGTCTTGAACTCTTTCACGACGGGACGGCACTCAAAAGCTTTGGATTGAAAAGAAAGCCTCGATGCTCAGTTCCATTTACCCGGTTTCGCGACGCCGTAACGACCCGCGCCGAGAAAAGCCACGGCAAGAGCACCAAAGAAGTAGAAGGCCTGAAGTTCGAGTGCGTAGCCACCGTGCGGACCAAGCGAGGTGAGCTGGCCCATGTGAACAAGCCAGACAGCCATGCCCATCAGGAAAGCCTGAATGAGCGCGGCAGGCCTAGTATAAAGCCCGAGCACGATGAGCAGCGGAGCCACCACCTCGCCGACAGGCACGCCCAGAACCAGCAGCCAGGGCAGATGCGCATCTTTGAGCTTCGAGATGATAAAGCTGTAACCGTAAATCAGCTTGTGCACGCCGTGAAAGAGCATAAGCCCCCCGACGCACAAGCGCAGAATCAGTTTGCCAAGATCGTCGTTCTTCATGAAGTTGCCGTTACGTTTGAAAAAATCCTGCCATCAGCGTACCGGATAGGCTTCGACCAGCAGGTCTTCACCGAACCGCTCGATGCGGGTAAAATCGAGCTTTGCAGCCATATCGGGACGAATGACGTCGAGTGGCCCGAATGAGGGCAACCCATCGCCGCCGAAGAGTTTCGGAGCAATGAACACGTAGTACTTGTCCACGATTCCAGACCTGACCATCGCGGCCGACAAGCGGCTACCACCTTCGACCATGACGGAAAGCACCCGCCGTTGGTGCAGTTCGCCGAAAACCTCAGCAAGATCAAGGCTGCCTTCTGACTGGCCAATCAGAACCACCTCGACACCACGTGCTTCGAGCTGGCTGACCAGAGCGGGCTCGGCCTCGTCGCGAAGCGCGAAGACAAGCGTTTTCGCTGCATCGTTAAAAATCCGGAACTCGTGCGGCACCTGAAGCCGGGGATCGAGCAGCACGCGAAGCGGTTGGCGGCCAGCGCAGAAGCGAACGGTCAGCTCGGTATCGTCCGAACTCACGGTCGAAGCACCGCAGAGTACGGCGTCGTAGCGGCAGCGGAGGCGATGTACTTCGCATCGTGACTCTTCACCGGTGATCCATTTGGACGCGCCGAGCGAGGTGGCGATACGCCCATCGAGCGTCTGCGCAGTCTTGAGCGCCACAAACGGTCGGCCCTTGCGATGCGAGGTCATGAACGCCTCGTTAAGCCGCTCCGACTCCGCTTCGAGCACGCCAACCGTCACCTCGACGCCCGCCTCCCGGAGCCGGGCAATCCCTTTGCCCGCAACCTTTTCGTGCGGGTCGAGGCAGCCGACCACCACGCGCGGAATGCGCTTTTCAACGATCAGGTCGGCGCACGGCGGCGTCTTGCCGTGGTGCGAACACGGCTCCAGATTGACGTACAGCGTCGATTGCCTGAGCAGCGCCTCATCCTCGACCGAAGCGATGGCGTTGACCTCCGCGTGCGGCCCACCGTACTGCCGGTGCCACCCCTCGCCGATGACACGCCCGTCATGGACGATCACCGAGCCGACCATAGGATTCGGACTCACGCTGCCCACCCCGCGCTCGGCCAGTTCAAGGCATCGCCGCATGTGGCCTTCGTCTTCCGGACGCATCCCCACATTTGGATTCATCGCTCCGTCCCCCATCAGCAGTTTTCGGCGTGCACCTGCACCAGCTTGATGCCCGACAAGCGCAGCAGTTCGGCGATGTGCTCGATCTTGTAGGGCTTATCGTAGTAGATCGTCTTGATGCCCACGTTGATGAGCACCTTCAGGCAGTGGATGCAGGGGCTAGCGGTGATGTAAATGTCCGCATCTTTTATCGATACGCCGTGCTTGGCAGCCTGCGCGATGGCATTGATCTCAGCGTGGATCGTATTGACGCAGTTCTCCTCGACCGTGCCGTCGGGATGGGTGCTGCGGTAGATTTTGCAGTTGGTCTCGTTGCAGTGCGGCAAGCCGGAGGGCGCACCGTTGTAACCGGTCGAAAGGATATTGTTGTCGCGCACGATCACCGCACCGATGTGACCCCGCGTGCAGGTCGCCCGGCGCGAAATAAGGTGCGCCACGCACATGAAATATTCGTGCCATCCGAGGCGTTTCTGCTCGCCGGCAACGCTCTCACCCCGCGAACCACAACCACAACCGCTTTTGCTTTCTTCCTGCATAGTTATCTTCTTTTTAGATTGTTTCAGGAAAATAGAGTAAAGAAAGCGGCTGCGCAATATTTTTGAACGGCTGAGCCTTCTCCCTCATCTTCTTGCTTGGCAACAATTTGCGAGTTCGATTTTTCAGACATGCTCAGAAGTTATTTCACCCTCTACCATATCGCCGACGAGCTGCATGAACGGCTTGCGGGCGGCTACCTGTTCGAGATTCACTCGCAGCAGAAAAACGAGGTCATGCTGGCCTTCGTCACCCCGGACGGCCAACACGAGCAGCTCGTCGTCACGGTGCGCTCGCCGCACTTTTCGCTGCACACGCAGGAGGGGCTGAACCGCAAGCGACGCAACACAGCCGGGCTCATGAAGGAGGTGTATGAGCGGCAGGTCACAGGCGTAGCGATCTCGCCCGCCGACCGGCAGATCAGCTTTCAGCTGGACGATGGCCACGCTATCGTGCTGCGCATGTTCAGCGCTGAAACCAACGTGCTGCTGGTGCGAGACGGCAAGATCGTCGAGACCTTCAAGGAGGGACGGAAACTGGAAAACACGCCGTTCGAGGAAACGAGCACTGACGTACCGTACTTCAGAGCGCTGGAAACTCTCGCCAACGATCCAGAACTGTTTGCGCAAAAACTGCAAGAGGCAGGTGAGGACGACCCTCTCGACCGGCGATTGCTGACAGCGCTGCCAGGTTTCGACCGCAAGCTGGTTCGGCGGCTGCTCAACATGGCAGAGGGTGACGCGCCGGAACAGCTCCACCAAGCGTTCGTCGCGCTCTTTTACGACCTCGCCTCCCCAACTCCATGCGTCATCGAACACCCCGGAGAAGCACCACGCTTTTCGCTGTTCGAGCCGCTCGACGGCGGGCCATTCAGCCCCTTCGAGAGCGTGCTCGACGCAATCAACCACTACAGCCGCAAAATGTACCGCCACCTGCGCCAGCAGGAAAAGGTGACCTCAGTGAAACGGGAACTGAGTGCAAAAATCGGGAAGATCGAAAAAGAGCTTGCCTCGGCCGACAAGCACGATCCGGAAGAGCTTGCGCAACAGTACGAAACCTACGGCCACCTGCTGACCGGCGCAATTGGAACCGCGGAGCCTTCCGGCGACTCGATCACGGTGCCGAACCTCTTTGACCCCGGCTCGTCTGACGTGACGATTCCGCTCAAGCCACGCCTCAACCTTCAGGAAAACGCCGCCTGGTACTTCACGCAGGCGACGAAAAATCGCAAACGCATCGAAGCCAACAAGCTCCGCCACGCCAAACTCAACAGGGAGCTCGACGATCTGCGGCAGAAACTCCAAGCGCTTGACCACGCTACCGGTTCGCCGGAAAGCCTGCGAAGGCTGCTTGAAACCTCCGGAAGCGTCCCGGCCAAAGGCGCAGAAAAACAAAAGGAAAAGCACCCGTTCCGCGCCATTCCGCTTGGCCCCAACATCAACCTCTACATCGGCAAAAGCGCCGCGAACAACGAAAAGCTCACCTTCGGCTTCGCCAAACCCAACGACATCTGGCTACACGCCCGCGGAGCCTCCGGCTCGCACTGCGTGCTCAAAGGAGCGGAAATGCACAACATCTCCGAAATCCGCCGTGCCGCTGAAATCGCCGCCTGGCACTCCTCGGCCAAGCACTCCGAACTGATCCCGGTGATGTACACCGAAAAAAAGTATGTCAAAAAAGACCGCAAAAGCCCCGGCAGCGTCATTCTCGAACGCGAAAAGGTCGTGATGGTGAAGCCGATGAAGGAGTGAAAAATAGTTGGCAACTGATCGTTGATGGTTGAAAATGTAGGGGGAATCCTTGCGGTTGCCTGGAACCGCGCAAGCACGGAACTTTGTACTTGAAAATCTACATTGTTCCTGTAACCACAGTAAACCCAGGACGACCGGGTGGCCGCACTTAAAAAATTCTTATCAATACACTTATGGAAACGCACAAGCTCGTCATGCCGGAACACCTGAACCATTACGGGTTCCTGTTCGGCGGAAATCTCCTCAAATGGATCGACGAGGTCAGCTATATCGCCGTTACGCTCGACTACCCCGGCTGCAACTTCGTGACGGTCGGCATGGACAATATCAAGTTCAAGAAAAGCATCCGGCAGGGCACGATCCTTTGTTTCGAATCGAAGAAAAATCACGTGGGCACCACTTCGGTCGAGTACATCGTGGATGTCACCCGCGAAGAGATCGCCAGTGGCGAGAAGGAGCTGGTGTTCACGACGCGGATCACCTTCGTGAGCGTGGATGAAAACGGCAATAAGCGCGCCATCAAGACAGCAATCTTGCGTTGACCGTCAAACCAACCACGCGGTCAGCGCGCTGATGCGTTGACCGAATGGCTCAGGCGGTAAAGCATGAACAGCCCTGCGCAGGTCAGAATCGCATTGGGCAGCCAGACGCTGACCGCCGGTGACAGCTGCCCCTGATCGGCAATCTTTTCGCCACCAATCATCAGCACCCAGTAAAGCACAAAAAAGAAGAGCGACAAGGCCGCACCAGCACCGAACCCACCGCGTCGTGCCATTACTCCAAGTGGCGACCCAACAACCGCAAAAACCAGGCAGGCAAACGCCAGCGAGTACTTTTTATGATACTCGATCATGTATTTGCGATAATCCTCCCGGTGCTGATGCATCTGTTCGAGCTGAACGTTCAGGTCACCGAGCATCCCGTTCACAGCTTCAGTTGCCCGGCCAGGCACGACTGGCGGCAGCACGGCAGGCTCTGATCCGGAGCCTTCACGGCTGCTCCGAATCCGTTCGACTGCGGCTTTCAGCTCATCGACCCCCTTGACCGCCGAGCGCTCCGCCGCATCCCCTTTCTCCCGAAACTCCTGCGCTACAGCCAGCAGGTCTGAAGCTGAAAGCTCCTTGCCGCCTCGGCGGCGCCCTTCGGCCGAACGTTCAAAATCATAACCCGCCGCATTGAACACATAGCGGTTTTTCGAAAATGACATGGTGCGGTAGCGATCCATCGCTGGCAGCCGAAGCTCGTGAACCTGGCCATCTTCAAGCGTCAGAACAAGCTGGGTATTGTCGGGCGTAAACTCGATTTTTCCCCTGGCGGCCAGAATAACCGTACGGACATCGGGCTGGGCTCGGTCGTAAAGGACAATATCACGAAGTTCGCCGGTTTTGTTATCGACGTCCCGAGCCATGATGGAGTACCCCTTGATCATATCCGAAAAGGCGTTTTTGTCGAGCCCCAGCGCCGGTTTCAGGCGGGTGATGTCGGCAAAAAGCGCATTGGCCCGGAAATTCGCTTCGGGCATCAGCACATTGTTATACCGCTCCATCAGGAGCGAAAGCCCAGCTGCGACGATCAAAACCGGTGCCACGAGCCGATAGATCGAAATGCCACCCGCACGCATCACGGTCAGCTCGGAACTGTTCGTCAACGCGCTGAACGACATAACCGTGGTCACCAGCACGGCCATCGGCACGGCAAGCCCGACCATCCAGGCCGACTGCAGCAGCACGACCTCAACGATGATCCCGAAATCGAGTCCCTTGCCAATCAGGCGATCCAGAAACTGGGTCACGAACGACAGCATGAACATGAACATGATCGTGACCAACGAAAAAAAGAAGGTGCCGAGATGGGTCTTGAGGATGTATCGGTCGAATAGCTTCATCAAAAATCGTTTACTCTGCTGTTCATGCCCCCTCAGGGTACCCATAATATACTACGGAACCCAGCGTCTGCAATAGCGTGATACTCCAGCTGTCTCAATCCAAACCAACAAGAAAAATCGCGACGCATAACCGCCTCAGCATCATCGTGGGCAATGCGTGAAATAACGCGTATGCCCCACTGCTGTACCTTGAGATTTCGTCAACTTTGAGTACCTTTCACTGGATCGTATTATTGATGGCAATTGAAAACAATGAACCCTTGGAGGAATCATGGCAGCATTTGATTTTGGACACAAGATCGATCCGGCGCATTTTGAAAACCTTATCGAGAATGGCTATCAGGTCAACGCCTCGGATTATGTGCAGAAAGGCTGGGAAATGTTCAAGGGGCACATCGGCGAATTCGTCGGCTTTACCCTGCTCGTTTTTGCGATATCACTCGCCAGTATAAAACTGGAAACGTTCGGCTCACTGATTTTTTCGGCTCTTGCCGCGCCACTTTATGCCGGCTACAGTATCGCCGCGTTCAGAATTCTAACCGGCAAGTCACTCCAGTTCAGTGACTTTTTCAGAGGCTTCAACTACTTCCTGCCACTCTTCCTTGCCGGGCTGGCAAGCGGCATCATTGTCTCGATCGGGTTCATGCTGCTCATCATTCCCGGCATCTATCTGGCCATTGGCTACATGCTGGCCACCTTCCTCATCATCGACTACCGCATGGAGTTCTGGCAAGCGATGGAGACAAGCCGCAAAATCGTTACGAAAAACTGGTTTGCCTTTTTCGTCCTGGCCATTGTGCTCGCCCTCATCAATCTGCTCGGCACCCTTGCACTCGGTGTCGGTCTTCTTATCAGCGCACCGGTCAGCGCCTGCGCCGCCGCGATAGCATACAAGGAGATTGTGGGATTGAATTCGTCGGAGTGGTGAGATATCTTATTCGGTAGGCCATTTCAACCTCATCCCAACATTGAGATGAATACTTAACTGGAAAGATACCGGGGTCAACAAACACAGAATAAGATGTTGTTGCCGCCGATCTACGATCTGTCGTAAAATTCTGAAAACACACACCAATGAGAAATTACTCAAGCTTCCGGTAATCAAAATCGGTCTATCCATAAATGACAAAAGCCTGGATCGACCCCAAGCTTTTGTTTGTAGCAGTCTTTCAAATCAACTCTCAGCGAACCGCCGCACCACGAAAGTACTCGCAAGAGCTCCTTGCGAAATTAAGTAACCAACGTTACCTCCCATTCATCATTCAGGAGAAGTGCTGAGCGATAGTGGTTGTTACAGCAGCTGATATTGAATTATAGACATCCAGTCCAATTCTGGATTCGCAAAGCTAACAACGGGACGTAACATAAAACCCATTACACCAACAAGCACAAGAAAAATCAACAATACTTTGAAATCAAACATTGTTTATCCTCCGGTGTTACGGTTGTCAAGCTGAATTGCAACAATGAAGAACCCCGCCGCAAGCAGCGGGGTATCTTGAGGACAACACCTGAATACTTTACGCCGTAAACGGCGGGGTATTCACCCTTAGGGAATAAAGTTTATTCAAAGAAAATCATGGGTAACGTCATTGGATTGGCGTATGAGCAACTACAGCAGATAATACCGCAGAACAGATCGTAATCAGGTAGGGCTATGCGTAAGGCTATGACAAAAAAGACGTTATAAATCGGCAAGCTCTTAACATACCACTTCGGATATCAGCTCACCTAAAAAGACAATCCACAGATATTTCAGGTCAAGATGAATCACTGAGAGGAACTACCTCAAA
>DRSQ01000218.1 GCA_011372505.1 Chlorobaculum parvum
AAAATGCACATGATCTTTATCACTGCCAATTTCAAGAAAATTCATCTGATAACGCTTTTCTATATCTAAGCATACCGCTTTCAGCTCCCCGTCAACCTCACCATCAAATATGACTTTTCTGTATTTTGCTGGAAACACCATATGGTACATCAGCACGGTAACATTATGACTCTTATGAAGATACTCGCTCATCAATCGCTATTTTACGCCGCAAGCGGCGGGGTATTTACCCTCAGGGAATAAAGCGCAGCGTAATGAAGAATCCATTTTGTTACCGCAACAAAGGGTTCTGAATTCTTCGCTACGCCCGGAATGATCGGCATCAGGGTTCTGGCACTCTTGATATTTGCCTGACTCCCAGACTTTTCCATTTGAGAAGCCAGCCTATCAAACCAGAGCAAAACAGTCAGGCGATCTTACTCGACAGTCACCGATTTGGCAAGGTTACGTGGACGGTCAACATTGCAGCCGCGCAGCGTAGCCACGTGGTAGGAGAGCAACTGCAACGGAATAACCGTCAGGAGCGGCAGAAGTGCAGCCGAGGCCTGCGGAATGTAGATCACGTCGGGCGTGAGTTCGGCAATCTCGCGGTCGCCCTCGCTGGCGATGGCGATAACGCGGCCCTTGCGGCTTCGCACCTCCTCAATGTTGCTCAGAATCTTGGCGTAGGTGTTGTCGCGCGTGGCGATGACGATCACCGGCATATCTTCGTCGATCAACGCAATCGGCCCGTGCTTCATCTCGGCGGCGGGATAGCCCTCGGCGTGGATATAGGAAATCTCCTTGAGCTTGAGGGCGCCTTCGAGCGCAACGGGGAAGTTGTACCCCCGGCCAAGATAAAGCGCGTTACGCGCATCCTTGAGCTTGACGGCTAGCTCTTTGATAACATCGTTCTGCTCCAGAATCCGCGCAACCTTTTCCGGCACATCGGCCAGATCCCGCAGATTGAGCTTGATCTCCTCCTGCGAAATGGTGCGTCCCTTGCTGAGCGCCATGGCGAGCATATAGAGCACGATCACCTGCGCCGTGAAAGCCTTGGTCGAGGCCACGCCAACCTCCGGCCCCGCATGGGTGTACATACCGCAAAGAGTTTCACGGGCAATGGTCGAGCCAACCACGTTGCAGATACCCATCACCAGCGCCCCCTTCTCCTTGGCGAGGCGAAGCGCGGCCAGCGTATCGGCGGTTTCGCCGGACTGGGAGATGACGATAACCACATCGTCGGCGGTCACAATCGGGTTACGGTACCGAAACTCCGAGGCGTAATCGACCTCCACCGGAATGCGGGCGTACTCCTCGATCAGGTACTCTCCAATCAGCCCCGCGTGCCAGCTCGTGCCGCAAGCACAGATCACGATGCGCCTGGCCTGCTTGAGCCGGTCGAGATAGTCCTCGATGCCGCCGAGCTGTACGCGCCCCTCATCGACGCGGATACGACCGCGCATCACATCACGCATCACCTCCGGCTGCTCGAAAATCTCCTTGAGCATGAAGTGCTTGAAGCCCCCCTTCTCGATCTTTTCGAGGCTGAAATCCAGCTCGGTGACCCGCTTCTCCTGCTCGACATTCTCGATGGTCTTGACCGTGTAGTTGTCGTAGGTCACAACCGCCATCTCACCATCGAGCAGATAGACCACCTTGTTGGTGTGCTCGACAATCGGTGCGGCATCGGAGGCGATGAAATATTCACCGTCGCCCAGGCCGATCACCAGCGGGCTTCCCTTGCGGGCCACCACGATCTTGTCGGGCTCGTGCGACGAAACAACGCAGATACCGTAAGCGCCCTCGACATGCCGGAGCGCCTGGCGAACCGCGCCTTCGAGGCCGATTGATGGCGTCGCTTTCCAGACCCGGTCGATCAGGTGCACCAGCACCTCGGAATCGGTATCGCTCTCGAAACTGTACCCCTCGGAGGTCAGCTCCTTTTTCAGGCTCGAATAGTTTTCGATAATGCCGTTGTGAATCAGGGCGATGTCGTCGGAGATATTCATGTGGGGATGGGCGTTGCGGTCGCTCGGATCGCCATGCGTCGCCCAGCGGGTGTGCGCGATGCCCATCGTCGCGCCAAGCATCACCGTACCCGAGATGTTCAGCAGCTCTTCGAGATTGCCGACGCTGCCCTGCTGCTTGAGTACCTGCATCTGGCCGTTCACCACCGCCATACCGGCTGAGTCGTACCCTCTGTACTCCAGCCGCTTCAGGCCGTTCAGAAGCAGCGGCGCCGCTTCACGCTTTCCGATATATCCGATAATGCCACACATAGTTCACATCCCTCGATTACGTTTTTATTCTGCCGAGACACAAAAAAAAACACCGACTCTCCACCAAATATACACATATTATCGCACACCAAAATCACAGCATATTTATCATTCCATCATGCAAACGCACTGCCTCCTGGCGAACTGCCGACTCGAACGCATCAACACTGTTGAACTCGCCGTTCGGAAAAATCAGGGCACGGCTCACATTGACCACGGCACTCCGGCCTTCCGGATCAGCCCCGTGCGTGACCGCCTCCTGCATCGAGCCGCCCTGCGCGCCAACCCCTGGAATGAGGAAAAACAGGTCGGGCGCGTCCCGGCGAAGCTCCTGCAACAGGCCCGGCTTGGTGGCTCCGACCACGACGCCCGCGTTGCCATTGCGCTGCCAGGCGCTGACCCGCTCAAGCACGGAACGGTAGAGCGGGCGACCGTCGTCCTCGACCACCCGCTCCTCGAAATCGCGCGAACCGGGATTGGAGGTCAGGCAGAGCACGAACACCAGCTTGTCCTCGTATTCAAAAAAGGGTTCGAGCGAATCGAAGCCCATGTAGGGCGCCACCGTAATTGCGTCGAACGGCCACGCCTCGAAAAAGGCCTTCGCGTACTGGCGGCTCGTGTTGCCAATGTCGGCCCGCTTGGCGTCGGCGATGCTCAGGCACTCCGGCGGAAGCGCCTGCAGAGTCTCTTCGAGATCGCGCATCCCCGCAAGCCCTCTCGATTCGTAGAACGCTGTATTGACTTTGTAGGCAACCGCATGATCTCGCGTCGCTCTGATGATGGCGCGGTTGAACTCCAGCACCGGCTGCCGCATCGAATGAAAAAGTGCCGGAATTTTCGCCGGGTCGCTGTCAAGCCCGACGCAGAGCATCGAGCGCAGCGAAGCAATTCTTTCGTTTGCCTTGTTCCTTGATGAATTCATACCTGGAATAAAAACCAAAAAATAGTTAACCCTGACACTGTTTTGTCATAACAATATACATGATGAATCATCATAGACGAAGCACAGATGCAGCCCCGCACAAGCCGGGCCCGTCGCTTCCGGGAAACTATTAGCCGAAGGACTACATTTATCCATCGTAGTTATGTAACTTGTAGGTTCGAAGAATAGTATATTGTTTTTCACGTCAGATCCACATAACTCATCGGAACGGCTGAACATCCGCTCCTCTAAACCCGGACAGCGGCGAACGATGGCTATGAATTTTTTTAATCATGAGCGCTTTCGATGGCAAACAATCCTTTCAAGCTGAACAATCCATACGATAACGAGCAGGAGAACGGGCCGAAGAAGCCCCGTTTTTCAATATTTTACTACCTGGCAGTGATTCTGCTGCTCATCGGCTTCCAACTCGCTTTTTTCTGGTCAGGCTCGACCAAAGAGATCCCATACAGCGAATTTCGTCAACTGATCCTCCAGAACAAGGTCGTATCGGTCAAAATCGCTCCTGAAAAGATTTACGTCAAACTGAAACAACCGCTGGAATCGAAGGTTGCCGACAACAAGCCGGAGGCGCAGAAACCGACTCTCCAGCTTCCCGGAGCAAGCCAGGAGCCCTCGACGGAGGTGACGGTCGTTCCGATCCGCGACGAAGGGCTGGTGCCGCTGCTCGAATCGAGCGGCATCAAGTACGAAGCGATTCCCGGCAACTCGTGGATCGGCGAGCTGCTGCAGTGGATACTGCCGTTCGGTCTCTTGATCGGCATCTATTTCTTCATGTTCCGCCGCATGGGCGGGCCTAGCTCGCAGTTCATGAACATCAGCAAGAACAAGGCTGCACTGTACGAAAACCTTGACGAGCACACCCGCATCAGCTTCAAGGATGTGGCCGGGCTTGACGAGGCCAAGGGCGAGGTAATGGAGGTTGTCGATTTCCTGAAGGATCCGAAAAAATATACCAAGCTTGGCGGCAAACTGCCCAAAGGCGTGTTGCTGGTAGGCCCTCCCGGCACCGGCAAGACCCTGCTCGCCAAAGCCGTAGCTGGCGAAGCGGATGTACCGTTTTTCAGCATCAGCGGCTCGGACTTTGTCGAGATGTTTGTCGGCGTCGGTGCGGCCCGCGTGCGCGACCTGTTCAAGCAGGCCAAAGAGAAAGCGCCATGCATCATCTTCATTGACGAGATCGACGCCGTGGGCCGCAGCCGCGGCAAGGGCTTTATGATGGGCGCCAATGACGAGCGCGAAAACACCCTGAACCAGCTTCTGGTCGAGATGGACGGTTTCTCTACAGATAAAGGTGTCATCCTCATGGCCGCGACCAACCGCGCGGATGTGCTCGACACGGCACTGCTTCGACCTGGCCGTTTCGACCGCCAGGTCGTCGTTGACAAGCCCGACCTGAAAGGCCGTACGGACATCTTCAAGGTGCACACCAAGAATCTCTCGCTCTCACCTGACGTCATCCTGAAAGCGCTGGCCTCCCAGACCCCCGGTTTTGCCGGTGCGGAGATCGCCAACGCCGCCAACGAAGCTGCCCTGCTGGCCTCACGTCGCGGCAAGCAGCAGATCGAAATGAAGGATTTCGAGGACGCCATCGAGCGTGTAATCGCCGGTCTTGAAAAGAAAAACAAGGTGATCAATCCGAAAGAGAAGGAGATTGTAGCCTATCACGAAGCTGGCCACGCCATCGTAAGCTGGCTGATGCCGGAGAACGATCCTGTCCAGAAAATCTCGATCGTTCCGCGAGGCGTCAGCGCCCTCGGCTACACGCTGAACGTGCCGCTCGAAGACCGCTACCTGATGACCAAAGGCGAGCTGATCGCGCGAATCTGCGGCCTGCTCGGCGGACGGATCGCCGAAGAGGTGGTGTTCGGAGAGGTCTCGACCGGCGCGCAGAACGATCTGGAACGCGTCACCGAAATCGCCTACAACATGGTGATGGTGTACGGCATGAGCGACAAGATCGGCTACCTGTCGTTTGTTGACAGCAATAATCCCTATACAGGTGGGCCCAGCCTCGACAAGAAATATGGCGATGAGACCGGCAGGATGATAGACCTTGAGGTCAAGTCGATTATCGAAGAGGCTCGTAACAAAGTCTTCAACATGCTCAGCGAAAACCGCAACAAGCTCGAAACCCTGGCAAGAGAGCTGCTCGCCAAGGAGATCGTGCAATACTGCCAGATCGAGGAGATTCTCGGCAAACGTCCTGCGGGCAAGTTTAGCGAGCACCTGACGCACGACTGCCAGAACGGCGTCGAAATCAGGCAGGATGAGAGCGCACCGGCTCCGGCAGCCGTCTCTGCAGAAGTGCCGCCGAAGGAGTCCTCCCTCTCCGACAAGGAGCTTGAGGAGCTCGAAGACGCCGTCAAGCGGCTACGGCAATCGAGAAACCTGTCGTCGAATTGAGTAGAGTGAGCGAAAAGCGGGTGCATATCATCGTGCGGGGGCTGGTGCAGGGGGTCGGCTTCCGCATGTTCGTCCATCGCGAAGCCAGCGCCAGAAACCTCTCGGGCTGGACCCGGAACCTGCCGGACGGCACCGTCGAGATCGAAGCGCAGGGCAACGCCGGACTGGTCGAAGAGCTTGCACGGCAAGCAAAAATCGGCCCGTCCCGCTCACAGGTCAACTCGATTGCCGTGCGCGAAATCGAGATCGACGGCGAGGCAAGCGGGTTCGATATACGCTACTGAACAGCCTGACGCGTATTCCTGCGAGACGAAACGTAAACGCAACGCGCCGAGACAAAAAGATATGTAAAAGAAATGGAATCGGAAGGAGAGTGTGGGTCCCGAGGGAGTCGAACCCCCGACCTACTGGGTGTAAACCAGTCGCTCTAACCAACTGAGCTAGAGACCCGTCGAAAAGGGCTGTCATTATAACACTTTTTCAACAGATAACAAACAGGATCGGCTTTTTTAGTGGCCGCAGGGGAACGCTTTGTTTGTACGGCGCGCCGAAAAAGCCTAAATTCAGGCCGTTTCAAATTCAGAGTGCCGCCCGGAAATGAGATAATCCCTTCCCGGCGCACATTTTTTTTATCCCTCTTCACGCCCAACGTCTATGACCATGAAATCGTTATCCATTCTCGGCAGTACAGGTTCCATTGGGCTCAGCACACTTGACGTCGTCAGGCGGCATCCCGGCAGGTTTTCGGTTGCCGCGCTTGCCGAGGGGCACGATGTCGAACTGCTCAGCCAGCAGATCGCGGAGTTCAGGCCCTCGCTGGTCTCGGTGCGTGACGAGGCTTCGCGTGAGCGGCTGGAAGGGCTGCTCGGCGAGCACAAGCCGGAAATCCTCTGCGGCCTCGACGGCGCAGCGGAGGTTGCAGCGGTTGACAACGCGAACATGGTGGTTTCAGCCATAGTCGGCGCGGCGGGTCTGGTGCCGACCGTCAGAGCCATCGAAGCGGGCAAGGACATCGCGCTGGCCAACAAGGAGACCCTCGTGGTCGCCGGTCAGCTCGTCTCCGATCTCGTCAAAAAGCACGACGTCAAGCTGCTGCCGGTTGACAGCGAGCACTCGGCGATCTTCCAGTCGCTGGTCGGCCACCGCAAGGAGGATATCGACCGCATCATCCTGACCGCATCGGGCGGCCCGTTCCGCAAGACCCCTGCCGAGGAGCTGAAGAACGTCGGCCCGGAACAGGCGCTCAAGCACCCGCAGTGGTCGATGGGCGCCAAAATCACCATCGACTCGGCCACGCTGATGAACAAGGGCCTCGAAGTGATCGAGGCGCACTGGCTGTTCGACATGCCCGCCGAAAAGATCGGCGTCGTGGTGCATCCGCAGAGCATCATCCACTCGATGGTGGAGTACCTCGACGGCTGCGTCATCGCCCAGCTCGGCGTGCCCGACATGCGCGCACCCATCGCCTACGCACTCTCGTACCCCGAGCGCTGCGAAACCGGTATCGGCAAGCTCGACCTGGCCAAGGTCGCCACGCTCACCTTCGAGGAACCGGACATGGAGCGCTTTCCGGCCTTGCGCCTGGCTTTCGACGCCCTCAAGGCTGGTCAGACCTACCCGGCCGTGCTGAACGCTGCAAACGAGATTGCCGTTGCGGCCTTCCTCGACAAGAAAATCGGCTTCACCGCAATCGCCGACACGGTAGACAAAACCATGCAGGCGCATGAAGCATGGACCCCGGTCTCGCTCGAAGAGTACATCAAGGCAGACAAATGGGCACGCGAAACCGCAAAGCAGCTCATCGGATAATTTCCGAAGCCATCAACGATGGCAACCTGAAAGCTTGTCTAAAGTCCAGCCTGCCGGTGCAGTGGAGTATTTGGGCCCACCGTTCCAGCAAGGCTGCCAGTCAGTCGATCCCTGCCAGCGAAAGACAACGGTAAACAGATGAATCGGATCGCAATCACGAAACAAACGCACGACACCTACTAAATCATGGATTTACTGAGCACGATATTTTTCTTTATCATCGCGATCTTCATTCTTGTTACGGCGCATGAATTCGGCCATTTCATCACGGCCAGGATGTTCGGCATGAGGGTTGACCGGTTCTTCATAGGCTTCGACTTTTTCGGCATCAAGCTCTGGCAGAAAAAGGTCGGCGAAACCGAATACGGCATTGGAGCCTTTCCGGTTGGCGGCTACGTCAAGATCGCGGGAATGATTGATGAAAGCATGGACACAGAGCACGCCAGCCAGGAGGTCAAGCCCTGGGAGTTCAGGGCCAAACCGGTCTGGCAGCGTCTGATCGTGCTGGCAGGTGGCGTCATCATGAACATGGTGCTTGCTGCGGCCATCTTTATCGGCATCACAGCGATGTTTGGTGAATCGCAAACCTCCATCAAAACCCCGGCCTACGTCGAGCCAAACTCGGTCTTCGCCTCGATGGGCTTCAAAGATGGCGACCAGCTCATTTCGATCAACGGCACAAAGCTCCAGTACTGGGAGGAGGCGCTCGATCCGGAAAAGCTCAGCGCGTCGTCTGTCCGTTTCACCGTGGAACGCGACGGCAAAGAACTGACCCTCACGGCCCCGAACGAGTTCCTGACCAAAATCAACGAGAGCCAGTCGCTGGGCCTTCGCCCCGCCATGCCGCCGGTCATCGATCAGGTGCTCCCGAACGATCCGGCTGAAAAAGCCGGTATCCTGCCTGGCTCCCTGATCACCTCGATCAACGACACGCCGGTTGCCGACTGGAGCCAGGTGGTCGAAATCATCTCCGGCAACGCCGGAAAACCGCTTGCCATCACCTGGATGCATCTCGATGCGGCTGGTGACGAGCCGCTGACCGCCGATCGCATCAGAAGCGAAGGCAAAAGCTTCACCACCGCAGTCACGCCGAACACGTCGGGCAAAATCGGCATCTCGCTCAAGCAGACCATCGAGAGCGAGCGCATCGACCTCTCCTTTCCGGAGGCGGTCGTGAGCGGCATCAATCAGACCTGGAAAACCACGGTGATGACTGTTCAGGGCTTTACCAAGATATTTACCGGAAAGGAAGATTTTCGCAAATCGGTCGGCGGCCCGATCAAGATCGCCAAAATCGCCAACCAGAGCGCCGAGCAGGGACCGATCAGCTTCATGTACTTCGTGGCCGTGCTCTCGATCTCGCTGGCCATCATCAACATCCTGCCGATTCCGGCGCTCGACGGCGGCCAGTTCGTGCTCAACGCCATCGAGGGCGTCATGGGACGGGAAATTCCGTTCGAGCTCAAAATGCGCATCCAGCAGATTGGCATGACCCTGCTTCTGACCCTGTTCGCCTACTTCATGATCAACGATCTCCTGAACTTCTGATTTCGGGCTAAGGGCAACCATGTTTGACAAACTCCAGTCCATCAAGGACAAGTACCTGACCATCGAGCAGCAACTCTCCGATCCGGAGGTTGCTGCCGACCAGAACCGCTTCCGGAAGCTCAACAAAGAGTACAGCAGCCTCCGGGAAGTCGTACGGGCCTACGACAATTGGCGCAGCACCAAACGCCAGCTCGACGAAACGCTCGCCATGCAGAAAAGTGAAGAAGATCCCGAGATGCGAGCCTTGGCAGCAACCGAAGCAGAAGAGCTTCAGGAGCGCCTGCCGGAACTCGAACAGCAGCTTAAAGTCCTGCTGCTCCCGAAGGAGGAAGCCGACACCCGCAACGCCATCATCGAAATCCGCGCCGGCACGGGTGGCGACGAAGCCGGCCTGTTCGCCGCCGACCTGATGCACATGTACCAGCGCTACGCCGAGAGGCAAGGCTGGAACTGCCGGACGCTCGACGTGAGCGAAGGCTCTGTGCCGGGAAGCCTCAAGGAGGTTTCGCTGGAAGTAAGCGGCCACGATGTGTACGGCATTCTCAAGTTCGAGAGCGGCGTGCACCGCGTGCAGCGCGTGCCCGAAACCGAGACGCAGGGGCGCATCCACACCTCGGCGGCAAGCGTCGCCGTGCTACCGGAAGCCGAGGAGGTGGACGTGGAAATCCGCAAGGAGGATTTGCAGATGGACACCTTCCGAAGCGGCGGCAAGGGGGGCCAGAACGTCAACAAAGTCGAGACCGCCGTGCGCATCACGCACGTGCCGTCGGGCATCGCCGTGGCGTGCCAGGAGGAGCGCTCGCAGCTCCAGAACCGCGAGCGGGCAATGAAGATGCTCCGCTCGAAGCTCTACGACATCAAGATCACCGAGCAGCAGCAGAGCCGCGCCGACCTGCGCCGCTCGATGGTGGCCACCGGCGACCGCAGCGCCAAAATCAGAACCTACAACTTTCCGCAATCCAGAGTCACCGACCACCGCATCGGCTTCACCACCCACGCACTGCCGCAAGTCATGCAGGGCGAACTCGACCCAATCATCGAAGCCCTCCGGATGCACGACCAGACGGAGCGCCTGAAGGCCGAAACCAACTGATCGCCACATCGGCGAGGCGCGGCAAAAACGCGCAAGTTTAACACAGAGTCGCTATATTTCAGTTTGTCCGCTTGCTGGCGGCAAAGCGACCCGAACCGGCGGCTCCGGTAACAAGAGCAGTTTTATAAACCATACGATACGACAGAGCCCACGCGCCATTATCAAAGCCATGGGCCGGAGGACATGAGAGTCATGGAAATGGACGCCACAGGTAAAAGCAAAGGGCAATGGGTTTTTCACGGAACCTTCGACCGGACGGTTGACTATCTGTCCGACCATGCGAGGATTCTCGAATTCAACCCCTTCTGCCACAAGGTCGAACCGCTCGACCACGATGAGGCGTACCGCTGGCACTTCAGGGTGACCGATCCGCAGAACAATCCGTTCGACGTGATCTTCAACATCCAGCAGGAGACCGAGCTGTTGCTCGAACTGCCCGAAGAACTCGGCGCGATGAACCCCGATAAGCTGACCGACGAGATGATCGAACAGTACACCATCGGACGCAAAATCTCCTGGCGCCACCTTCCGGCCAGCGAAACGGTCGCCATGCCGGAAAAATACCTGTTCGAGGGCAAGGCGACGGCGGACATGCTCATTCTGCCGCTGCAAGGCGAGCGCACCAAGGTCGATTTCGATCTACGCATCGACGTGCAGTTCATTCTCTATCCGGCCTTCCGCATCATTCCCGAGCAGATCATCCGCACCATGACCAATGCGGGCATGTCGCTGGTCATGCAGACCGCCACCAACAAGATGTTCCAGAGCTTCTCCGGCGACTTCGGAACCATCCGCCGGCTCTGAGGCCCCGACAGCCGTCATGACCAGAGACGCGCAACAGGTTTCGGCTCTCCGCCGCTTTTCGGCCTCGATCATCAGCGTTGCGCTCCTGATCCTTTCGGGCACGGCCGGATACATGTACCTCGAAAACATGAACCTGCTCGACGCCCTGTACATGACGGTCATCACGGTGGCGACGGTGGGCTTCAACGAAGTCAGGCCGATGGACGACGTGGGCAAGCTCTTTACGATGGGGCTGATCGTCAGCGGCACGGGCATCTTTTTCTTCACCCTGACCAATGTGGCCGTCTTTTTCGTTTCGGGCGAATGGAAGGAGCATTGGGAACAACAACGCAACGAACGAATGCTTCGGAAACTCAACGACCACTTCATCGTCTGCGGCTTCGGGCGGCTCGGCAGTAACGTCGCCGAGGAGTTCCGGGTCAAGTCGATTCCGTTCGTGGTCATCGACAACGTGATCGACAACGTGCTGCGAGCCAGGGACGAAGGGTTCCTGGCCATCAAGGGCAACGCCGCCGACGAGAGCGTGCTGCTCGATGCGGGCCTGCAACGCGCCAAGGGGCTGATCGCCGCCGCGGGCAACGACGCAGAGAACGTCTTCATCGTGCTCACCGCGCGCAACCTCAAGCCGAGCCTGCACATCGTGGCGCGCGCGGACTGCGAGGAGTCCGAAAGCAAGCTGCTCCGCGCGGGTGCACAGAAGGTCGTGATGCTCTACCGCTCGGCGGGCAAGCGAATGGCCAACACTCTTGTCGAGCCGGAGCTCGAAGAGTACCTCGACGAGCTGAGTGACGCCAACAACCTGAACCTGCGCATCGCCCAGTTTCTGATCAGCGAACACTCAGCGCTGGTGGGAAAATCCTTTCAGGAAGTCGATCTGTACAACAACCACCGCATCAACGTAGTCGGCTACAAGCTGCCCGGCGGCGAGCTGCACACCACGCCGCGCCCGGCGGAGATCATCCAGAAAAACGGCACGATCATCGCCATCGGTCAGGGCGGCGACCTTGAGATGCTCAACCATCTGGCACAGGGAGAAGCACAGAAATGACGAGTCTGCACGACCTTGTCGAGTCGAGAAAAAGCGTCCGTGGCTATGACCAGAGCCGCCCTGTCGCGCCGGAAATTCTCGAACGGGTACTCGACGCCGGGCGTCTCGCTCCCTCGGCCAAAAACCTCCAGCCCTGGAAGTTCCTCTTGGTCAGCTCACCCGAGATGCTCGCCAAAGTCCACCCCTGCTACCAGCGCGACTGGTTCCAGCAAGCACCGCACATTCTCATCGTCACCGGCGACCGCGCTGAAGCGTGGGTACGTCCGTCAGACGGCTGGAACTCGCTTGAAACCGACCTCGGCATCGCGATGGATCACCTGATCCTCGCCGCGCATGACGAAGGGCTCGCCACCTGCTGGATTTCGGCCTTCGACCCGCAAACGCTACGCGAGGCACTCGACCTCGACCCCACCGAAGAGGTGTTCGCCATCACGCCACTCGGTTACGCTTCTGAAGATGCACTGACGAGGCCCAAAACCCGCAAAACTCTCGAAGAGGTGGCCAGGCACCTGTAAGGCCCCCTGACCTAGCCAATCAAACAATCCGGGAAATGAATCGATGAAAAAGCAACAGCTCATTCCCCTCCTCGTTTCGCTCCTTCTTGGAAATCCGGCCACAGTAACGGCCATGTCACGCCCGGTCGAGACGCCCATCGCAGTCTCGGCAAGTGCGGTAAGAGCAGAGCAGCTCCCACCAGCAAACATCAATCTTGGCACAGTAACCATTACTCCAGACATCGCCTACTCGACGCTCTCCGACTACCGCCCGATGCTGCTCGATCTCTACCAGCCCAAAGGCAAAGGCCAGCATCCGCTGGTCATCTTCGTGCACGGAGGAAGCTGGACAAGCGGCTCGAAACGCACCACAGGCCACTTCACCAATTTCTCTAACGTACTGGCCCGTCTGGCGGAACGCGGCTTCGTAGTGGCATCGGTTGATTACCGGCTGAGCGGTGAGGCGCCGTTTCCTGCAGCGTTGCAGGACATCAAGGCAGCCGTTCGATTTCTGCGCGCCAACGCCGGGAAGTATGGCATTGATCCGGATCACGTCGGAATTTGGGGCGCTTCGGCAGGGGCGCACCTGGCTGCCATGACCGCCTTCACCGCCGAGGATTTCGACTTCGATCCGCCGGGCATAGCACACGCAGAAGAGTCCGACTGCGTACAAGCCTTCGTCGGCTGGTACGGCCCGTACGAGCTGCGAACACTGTTCCGGCAGGCATCGACACCCGGAAACAGAGTTGACCCCAGTGGCCCGATGCGCTTTTTCGGCTGCACCCCCAAAGGCTGCCCGCCCGGCGTCTTCGCCAAAGCCAGCCCCATCAGCCACGTTGACGCCGAAGATCCACCGACGCTGCTCATCCACGGCACCAACGACACCACCGTGCCCGCAGAGCAGTCCCGCCAGCTTGCGGAGCGCCTGAAAGCCGCTGGAATCATTTCCAAGCTTGTGCTCATCGACAACGTCAGCCACGACTGGACAGGGCAGGGTCACGAAGCCACCACAGCCGCTTCACGGAAGGCAGTCAACACCACCTTCGACTGGCTGGAAAAACAGTTGCTCAAAGAGAAGTAATCGAACCATTGCTGGTGCCAAACTGGTCAAACAGCACTGAAAAAGAGTACTCGTTATCAGCGCCGGACGCTCAGCCGGAAACAGGCCTGCCCAGACTTGTGTGACCAGCGCAGAGCCGTGGATTCATCGGACTCCAGCGCGAAAGTTGCGCAAAGCTCATAGGTGTTCGGAGAGAGCCGGCGATAGCCATAGGGCTTGCCGCTTTCCGGATCAAAAAGCGGAACACGGCTGGCTGGCTGCTTTGCCAGAACATCGAGGTTCTCGGGCAGCTCCTGATGGGTACGATAATAGAACTCAACGGAAGAGACAATCCGCTGAAGATCCGACAGACGCTGCTCATCGATCGGCCCAATCATAAAAAGGCCGCGAACCACCGCCGCAACCACCAGAAGGGAGACCACGATTCCCAGCACGCCATCCTTTCCGACAGGCTTCATAACTCCTGCTCCTCTTTGCGCAATCCTTTGAGGTAATAGATAAAAACCGTTCCGGCAATGACGGCGACAACCAACGCTTTGAATACGAACCGAACAGTCAGTTCTCCGCCGAGCAGGTTGAAAAGCAGGGCTGAAACATCGCCGAGAATAATGCAGGCAGCGATGAAAAGGGTCAGGTAGGTCAGCCAGCGCCGAACGGCCGATGAACGACCCGCGGGAGTGTTCTGCAGTTCATTGACAATTTTTCGCGACAGGTAGAGAAACAGAGGAAAGGCAACAATAAGCGCCGATACTGCCCCCCTGATCCGGGAACTGACCCAGTCAACAGAGTGCATCGTCATCGCCGGATCCGGAAACGCCTGCTCAATGAAAATGAACAGCAGGTTCCCGAAATTGAAGGCGCTGACATAAAGCGTCACAAAAAGCAGGAGATAGAAAAAGGTTTCGCGAGCCGAAAGGTATGGCTTCGGACGTGGCACAGGCAGGGGAAAATCGATCTCCGCAAACTCCTCAAGCGCGCGATCAACCCGTTCCGCCTGCCACCCGGCCTGGAGCAAAACCTCGCGGATGCGATCACGCGAGACCTCTTTCCTCAAAGCATCACAGACAAAGGCGGAGAGTTCGTTATTCGTTTTTTCCATATGAGAGCCTCCATTTACATAGCCTGGTCAGAGAGAAACCGATAAACCCAAACACTATCAGTGTACGAAATCCCTTGCTCTCCGCAATTCAGTACCGACGATCAGAGGAGGCGGCAAGTTCAGAGCTACAATGAAAAAAGCCCTCGACACTTTCGGAATTCTCCGGTGTATCGAGGGCTTGAATGGCGCTTTAAACGTCCAGCAGCAGATCAGGAGTGACCACCGGCGACGATGCGGATCATCTTGATGTTCAGGATAAGGAACCTGAAAAGCTGCCACGGCACAAACTTGCGCCAGAACAGCGTAGCCTTGTCCGGCACCGGCGGATAGGCCTCATCGTAATATGCCTTGAATTTATAGTTACCCATGATTCAGGAATTTATTGGTTCAACATTTCATGCTTCATGCACAGCTCATCGAGCGTCGTGAGCGGTTCGAGAACAAGGCGGCTGGAGCGCAAGAACCGGAGCGTACTGATAGTACGTGAGGATTCCGAGCACCACCCAACGCAGTAATCGAGTCGCTCACGGCGCTCGCGATCACTCGGGAATTAGCCACCAGAATGGATAGCCCTTCGCCTTGTGGAAGAACAGGTAGTGCAGAATGAACTTCAGCCAGTGGCCTGCAAGACCCGCCTCGCCGACCGAATAGGTCATGTCGCGGCCCCATTCGGGATACTTCTCCCAGTCGGGAACGACAGGATACACGGTCATCGACGCACCAAGACCGTCGAAGGAACCGAAACCGCCGGAAACGATACAGGCCGCGCCCATACGGGCCATCGAAGCCTTGTGATGGTGCTTCTTGTGACCACCCTTGATCTGCTCGGAAATGTTGAGCGCAATAACCTTGCCGATAACACCCGACGGCATACCGGTACGCGGCGGAGTCGGGAATATCTGCCGGCCATTGACGCTCTTCAGAGGCTTTGAAATCGGATGCGGCGGCGCAAAGGCAATACCGGCGGCGTAGATGTTGTCGTACATCGGCGTCTGGTACTTTGTCGGCCAGTCGGCAGCCGTCCACTCATCGAACGACTTGGGAGTATAGTCAGCATCCACCTTCATGAACTTGTTGGGCAGGAACATCTGGTCGGTGATGTCGTTACCCTCACGATCGAACGCGGTAAGGCCGACCCCCGAAAACGACGGAATCAGCATCGAGAAATCGAACTCCTGCGAAAGCATTTCGCCATCGAGCGTTTCGTAATGCGCCACGCCCGGCTCGACCTTGTAAACGCCCGCCCGGCGAATCCACTTGATGCCGTACTCGGCAAGCAGTGACTCGGTGAACACCTTGGTCGGGGTGATGTAACCACCGCGCTTGATGAACGCGCCGCCCATGCCGAAGTCGCCGACTTCGTACTCGTTGGAAATCCAGGTGATCTCCGCCATGTGACTCAGACCAAGCGTGGCAATTTCGTGCGCGATATTCAGGATATACTCGAACGCCGCGCCCTGGCAGGTAGCCATCGCGTGACCGGTACCGATCAGGAAGCGCTGCTTCTGCCCAGCTTTCATCTTCTCGATGCTCTTCTGAAGCTCCTCCCACGCATGGGCAGCGTGGCCATAGGTGCAGACCGACATACTGTTCTTGTCGGGACCGAGTCCCTCGGTGCCTTCAAAGTTCAGCTTCGGGCCGGTAGCGTTGACCAGGTAGTCGTAATCGACCGCCTCGGTCTGGCCGGCATACTCCGGATCGGTGTACTCGATGGTGATGTAGGACTTGCCGACCGTCGCGTCTCCATCGGGATGAATCGACACGGCCTTCGCCTGTTTGAAATCGATGCCCCAGCGGTCATAGACCTTTCTGAGCTTGAAGCGAACGTCGTCGATGCTCATCTGGCCGACGCCGACCCAGATATTCGACGGAATCCACTGATAGTAGCTGTTGGGGGAAACCACCACGACCTCGTGCTGCTTTCCAAGCTTTTTCTTGAGGAAGGAGGCGCAGGTATGCCCTGAAACGCCAGCTCCCAAAACGACAACCTTTGCCATACTGATTGTGCAGTTTCAATTGTTAAACGAAATGCTCATCAAAGGAAGCCAAAACCACCGTCAAGAGGTCGTTCCTCGTAGCCATTTCAACCTTCACGTCCCGGCTTAAGCGGCAGCTCGGCAAAGAGCGGGCACACAACAACAAAACACCGGGAATCATGGACAACTAAATTCAATTATAACCATATAATCATAATAAATCAAGAATCATCCTGTTTTTACACATGAAAAGTAAGTAATCCCGATCATGTACGACTACTGATTAACCGAGTAACGGAAATTTTGTCTCGAAAGTGCCGGAACACGAAAAAGCATCCTTAACCCCCTGACAATCGACAAACCAGCGACAACCCCTGCTGCGCTCAGTCATCCCTGGCCAAGTGCCCGAACTGAATTTTCAAGCCTGCAAACCTGTTAACATTTCTACGACCGGATTCAGGGCAACCCAACCACTCCAGCCATGAGAAACATCGTATTCACCGGCAAGGGCGGCGTAGGCAAAACCTCCGTCGCTGCGGCAACCGCCGTCAGGGCAGCCTCGCAGGGCTACAAAACACTCGTCATCTCCACCGACCCGGCGCACAGCCTCGGAGACTCCTTCGACATCGAACTCGGCCCGTCACCGGTCAAGATCGCCGACAACCTCTGGGGCCAGGAGGTGAGCGTGTACGGCGACCTGTCGCTCAACTGGGAGGTGGTGCGCGAGCACTTTGCCCACTTGATGGAGGTACAGGGCATCGAAGGGATCTACGTCGAGGAGATGGGCGTGCTACCCGGCATGGAGGAACTCTTCTCACTCTCCTACATCAAGCGCTACAACGACTCCAACGAGTACGACCTGCTCGTTGTGGACTGCGCGCCGACCGGCGAAACCCTGCGTCTGCTCTCCATTCCGGAGACCTTCGGCTGGATGCTCAAGCTCATGCGCAACATGGAGAAGTACGTCGTCAAACCGGTCATCCGCCCGCTCTCCAAGCGCATCGGTCGCCTGCACGACTTCGTGCCGGAAAGCGAGATTTACGATCAGGTCGACCACCTCTTTTCATCGGTCGAAGGAATCATCGAGCTCCTTTCCGACGATTCAAAAACCACCGTCCGGCTCGTCATGAACCCTGAAAAAATGGTCATCAAAGAGTCGATGAGGGCCCTCACCTACCTGAACCTCTACGGCATCACGGTTGACCAGATCATCATCAACCGCGTTTATATGGACGACGTTGACGGCCACTACTTCGAGGGGTGGAAAGAGATTCAGAAAAAGTACATCGAAGAGATTGAAACCTCATTCGCACCGATTCCCATCACCAAAGTGCCGCTCTACCGCAAGGAGGTGCTCGGCATGGAGATGCTCAAAAAAGTGGGTGAAACGGTTTATGGCGAGCGCAACCCGCTGGACATCTTCTATCACGAAGAGCATGTGGATATTCACAAGGTCAGCAAAGGCCACTACATCATGAAGCTCCGCCTGCCTTTCGTCTTCGACAACCGGATGGCCGCCAACGTCACGCAGGTCGGCGACTCACTGACGGTGCGCATCGGCAACTACCAGAAAGGCGTCGTGCTGCCAACCTTCCTCGCCGGAATGAAAGTCGCCCACGCCGGTTACGAGGAGAAGTGGCTGGCGATCGAGTTCAAAAAGAAGGAGATGATCGAAGAGACGGCGGGATGATTTGATGGAAGGGCGATTGAAATCGGGGTTTTGGTGCTATTCCGTACAGGCGCACGGCCGTGCGCCTCTACAAAGCAGCACGTTCATCGATCTTCCGCACCTCGCACAATCCTCATACACATACGAAACCCCCGCAGATTTCGGGGGTTTCGTCGTCATGCCGACATCCTGAGTTATTGCTGCGGCATTTGCTGGGGCATTTGTTGCTGCATTTTGCGAGCCCAGTCCTGCATCTCTTTCAGGTTCTTTTTGTTCATCCCCTGAGGGCCGGTGGGCATGGTAGGGATTTCCATCTTCGTGCAGTTGGCCGGGACTTCGAAAAGCGAACTGTCGGGAGTGGTTCGCTCGGCTTTGACCAGCTCGGTTACGATGCCCTCTGGCGACATGACCATCTTGACCGGAAAACCGTCGAGTCCGGCTGATTTCAGCTTTTGGACGAGCCGTTCGTAGCGACGCTCTTTCGAGCCCTGCATCCGGGCATAGGCGACGTAGTCGAGAAAATCCTTGGTGACCCACATATCGACGCTCCTGTCGCTGTCAGGCCAGGTGAGCCGGGCGTGGTTGCAGTCGAAGCCGTTGACCCGCTCCTTGCCAAGTTTTTCAACCTTTGCGTCCAGATAGGGATCGTCCGCGGGCTCCTGCGCCACATTCGATACATCCAGCTCCATGCAGGATTTGGTTGCATCGTTGATCATGTACACCGTGTCGGGCTTGTCGGCAAGCGACAGGATGGTCATCGACACCATGCCCGCATGACCCGGCATGTCAGTTTTGCTCTCGGCGCGCATCCCTTTCGGGCCGATATAGAGCTTCGTCTCGAGCTTCGTCTCGAGCTTCGTATCGCTTGTGCCAGCATTCGGCAGGGTGGTTTTCATGGTAAGGACACCGGTGAATGGCCCGGCGATGGCTGGAGCCGACTGCTCGACAGCCGCTGATCCTGACGTTTTGGACTCTTTCTTGTCGCCACATGCCGAAAGCAACAGGCCTGGCAGCAGCACGGTGGCGAACAATCGACGGGTGATGGTTTTCATGATGTTTCGTGTTTAAGAATTGAACCCGACAAACCAATGAAACTGAAACGCTTGCAAGCGTTGAGGCGCTTGTATAACGCTCATGGTTCAATGTACACAAAATACGTTTATCATACCGAAGCAGAACGGCACATCGGCACGTCAGGCAACCACGGGAGATTGCCCCTACAAATCATCACGATCATCGATCTTCTGTAGGGTCCGGCCTTGCACCTGCCCATTCTTCATCCACCTTCACCCCGCACCGTATTGCTTCCGGATTCCCAGCTTGTCGATTCGCGAATAGAGCGTTTTGGCGTTAAGCTTGAGCAGCTCGGCGGCTCCGCCCTGCCCGCTGACTTTGCCGCCGGCACGGTCGAGCGCGTCGAGGATGAGCTTGCGCTCCATGTTCCGCGTCTCGGCTTCGAACTCCCGCATGGTCATGAACTCTCCCGGCTCCGGCAACGCGCCGGGTTCGCTGCGGGGCGGCAATGCCGAGGTGAGGTCGAGCGCGTCACCTTCGGAGACGATGACAGCCTGCTCGATGGTGTGGGAAAGTTCGCGGATGTTGCCCCGCCACGCGCGCGAGACCAGCTCGCGCATGTCGCACTCACGAATGGCGCGCTCGAGCTTGCCAAATTCGCGGGCGAATTTGCGGGCGAAGTGCATGGCAAGCACGGGAATGTCGTCGCGCCGTTCGCGAAGCGGCGGCACCGAGAGGGGAAAGGCGTTAAGCCGGAAGTAGAGGTCCTGACGAAACCGCCCGGCGGCAACCTCCTTTTCAAGATCGCGGTTGGTGGCGGCGATGACCCGCACATCGACCGGAATCACGCTCCGCCCGCCGATGCGTTCAAGCTCCTTCTCCTGAAGCACGCGCAAGAGCTTCGATTGCAACTCCAGCGGCAATTCGCCGATTTCGTCGAGAAAAATCGTGCCGCCGTCGGCCAGCTCGAACTTGCCGATACGCCGCTCAGTCGCGCCGGTGAAGCTCCCCTTTTCGTGCCCGAACAGCTCCGACTCGATCAGCGAAGCGGGCAGCGCCGCGCAGTTGACCTTCACGAGAACCCGCTCCTTGCGCGGCGAGAGGTTGTGGATCGCGCGAGCGACGAGCTCCTTGCCGGTGCCGGTTTCGCCCTCGATGAGCACCGTAGCGTCGGTCGGCGCGACCTGGCTGACGCGCCGCAGCACCTCGGCGAGCGGGGCGCTCTGGCCGACGATCTCCTCGAAGTTGTGCGCGGCGCGAATCTCCTCGACCAGGTAGGTGCGCTCCCCTTCGAGCTTGCGGCGCAGCCGGTCGATCTCCTCAAACGCGAGATAGTTCTGCAACGCCAGCGCGAGCTGCGGCACGATGAGGCCGACCGTGGACGCCTCCGCATCGCCGAGCGCGACGCCGACGCCGGAGATGATGAGGCCCGCGCGGCTGCCGGGCGCGTCCCAGAGACTGGCGACGATGATCGAGCTGATGCCGAAGCGGTCACGCACCAGTTCGAGGATGCGGAACTCGCGGCACAACTCGTCAAACCGCTCGCCGGAATAGATGCCGGGCCGCGAAATCACCTCAATGCTCTCCCGCGCAACGGGGTCGTCGGGCAACATTTCAAGATGTTCGAGTGGCGAAAAGGGTGCGAAACTGCTGCCCGACCCGCGCATGAAGTTATCGTAAATACGGAACCGCCCGTCCGAACCAACCACACGGATGCCAAGAAACGAGCAGGGCACAAGGCGGCTGATCTGCTCGCACACGGTCAGCAGCATCTGGCTTCGATCCTTGGTGGTGAAGAGTGCATTGTTGATCGCGAGCTGCATGGCGGTTTCGGCCTCCCGCTGGCGCAACTCGTCGTAGGCCAGCGCATTGCTCACAGCGATGGCGATGGAGGCCGACACGCCGCTCAACAGCGACCGGTCGGCCTCGCTCCACACCTCCTCCTCGCGCGACACGAAGCTCAGAAAGCCGATCACCCGCCCGCCGGAACGCAGCGGCGACAGCACGATCTGCTTCATGCCAAGCTCGTGGAGCGTCCAGAGCAGCGGCGCGTCCTCTTCGCCAAACGACGGAATATCGCGAGCGATGGCCGCCACGGTCACTGCGCGGTCGTCGAGGTGCTCCTCGATCCAGGTGCCCGCGAGGGGGCGCTGCTGAATCCTGAGATGTTCCGGCAGCTCGAAGCGCAGCATCTCGAAAAAAACGCTCGCCTCGCGCCGCTCCCGGTCGATGGTGATGATTGCCGCCGAATCGAACGGAAAGATGAGCCGCATTTTGTCGGTCACGGTGCGGAACAGCTCCTGAGGGTTGCGAATGGTACCGATCGCGTCGCCAATGTACTGCATCAGCCGGAACGCTTCAGGAAGATGGGGTGTGGTCATGGACAGATTTCTGATTTTTTCAGAATACAGTTTGCAGAATTTTCTGATTTTTTCAGAAAAACCCAATGAAGAACCCCGCCGCAAGCAGCGGGGTATCTTGAGGACAACACCTGAATACTTTACGCCGTAAACGGCGGGGTATTTACCCTTAGGGAATAAAAAAAACAAGCATCATCGCGAATGAAGCCCGCAAAATCAGAGTTCTCCAGTTGAATCTGTCAGCTGAAAAGGTTTGGCACGGTAATTGTTTGAATAATTGTGAAACAATGACGAGAAAGGTTGTCCTGTATTTTTTTGCGACAGCCGCTGACGATAACGTATGAATACGAAAAGTCTTTGTTGATGTGCTCGAAACCGGGGTCGGCGCATGTTCAGGCCGATCCCGATTTTGATTTCCGATTTCGGTGGAAAGAAAAATATTTGACTGGCTGGAGCCAGAACGGTTCAAACCTATGAAGCTCAAACAATCCATCCCCGCTTTGCTGCTGATTGCCTCAGCGCTTATGGCAGCCCCGCCTTTACAGGCGGCTGAATCCGACCCAACGGCTCCGGCAACGCTGACGCTCAGCGATGCGCTGCGCATGACCCGCGAACACAATCCGCGGGTACGACAAGCTGCCGAAGAGGTCAAGGCCGCTGATGCGCAGGTGACGCAAAGTCGCAGCAGCTGGTTCCCGCATCTGTCCGCCAGCGCCGGCTATCGCTACCTTGACCCTGTCGCTGAGGCAAATTTCGGCGGCGCGGCGATCCAGTTCGTGCCGCACGACAACTACGACGCCCGAGTCACCGCCGAGATGATGCTTTACGATTTTGGCCGCACCGCAAGCAACGTCAATCTGGCCAAGGCCGGACGCAACTCGGCTGGCATCCGGAAGGAAATTACCGTACGCGATCTATCGCTGGCAACCGTCCGGGCGTTCTATTCAGCCCTCTTTTTGCGCGAAGCGGTCAACGTTCAGCAAAAGGAGATCGCGGCCCTTCAGAAAAACCTCGACCACATGCAGAAGCGCTACGACGAGGGGGCTGCCACGCGCTTCGATCTGTTGACCACGCAGGTGCGGCTCGCGGCAGCGGGCAATCGCAAGATCGATTACGAGACCCGGCTGCACAATCAGGAGATTTCGCTGCGCCGTCTCTGCGGCCTTGACGAGAACGCCCCGCTGAATCTGAGTGGCTCGTTCGACATCACGGTAGCGGACAAGGATGCCCGCCGCCTCGCTTCGGCAGCGCTGGAGCAGCGTCCGGAGCTGCTGCTCGCCCGCGAGAACCTCAAGGCAGCGTCGTACAAAAAGTCGCTTGCAGGCCGTGAGTTCCTGCCAAAAATCGTGGGCAGCGCGTCGTGGGGCACGGCCAACGGCTACATGCCCGACATCGACAAGATGCGCACCAACATCGCCGCCGGGGTCGAGCTTCAGGTGCCGATCTTCGACGGCTTCGGTAAAAGTGCCGCGCTGCGCCAGGCGACTGCAATGAAGCGCTCCGCCGAACAGCAACAGCTCGACAGCGAACAGATTGCGCGGGCCGAGGTGCGCCAGTCGCTCAACGATCTGAGGAGCAGCGAAGAGAAAATCGAAACCACACGCTTGCAGGTCGATCAGGCCAACCTCGCAGCACAACACGCGCGAATCCGCTACGACAACGGCCTTGCCACCACGCTCGACCTGCTTGACGCCGAGGCGTCGCTGGCCGAAGCCGAGCTGGCAAACCTGCAAGCCCGATATGAATATGTGATGAACGCCTATGCGGTCAGGCGCGCCTCGGGCGACCTGATCGAACAATAAACGGAGTGATGATGACAAGCAAGAACAAACCATCCAGAACCATTCTCTGCCCGACCGATTTTTCAACCTCCTCGGAACAGGCCCTCTGCCATGCCGCCAGGCACTGCGGCGGCGACACGGAAATGATCGTGCTGCATATCGGAACCCCCGGTTCCGGCGACCGCGGCACACTGCTCAAAAAGCATCTCCACCACTTTTCGGAGCACTCTGACCTGCTGTCGAACTACGGCTGCAACGTCCGCTTCGCCGTGGAGTACGGCACGCCGTCCGCCACGATCATCGACTACGCCGACCGGGTGAAGGCCGATATGATCGTCATGGGTTCACACGGCGAAAGCAGCATCGGGCGGCTGCTCGTCGGCAGCACCGCCGAAGCGGTCATGCGCCACGCGCCGTGCCCGGTGCTGGTGCTCCGCTCGCCGAAGGAGCAGGTTGAGACGGAATCGTGCCAAAAGGAGAAAGAAGAAACAGTTACAAGCAACACCAACGCCTGAAGAGCAATGTCGGAACAACCGCAACCAAATTCTGAAAAACAGAAGCAAAAGCCTTCCGTTATGCGCCTCGTGATTTTTGGCATCCTGCTCGCCATCGGCCTCGTGTGGGGCAGCGTGGAGCTCGTCCGCTCGCTCAGCCACGAAGAGAGCGACAATGCACAGATCGCTGGAGACATCTACCCGGTCAGCCCGCGCGTGACAGGCACTGTGCTCGACGTGTGGGTCGATTCCAACCAGATGGTCAAGGCTGGCGACACGCTTCTGACCATCGACCAGTCTGACTATCTGGTCAAGCGCGACATGGCCCAGGCCCAACTCCTCAAGGCACAGGCCGCGGTCTTGGCGACGAAGGCAGAGATCGTAGCGGCTGGCGCGACACAGCAGAGGCTCGATGCCGACCTTCGCCGGAGCCGCAACCTGCAAAAGCAGGATGTGATCTCCCGCGCGGAACTCGATGCCGCCACGGCGGGTGCAACCGCTTCGACCGCCCGTCACACTGCCGCCGAAGATCAGTACCAGGCAGCACTCGCCCAGGTGAAGCTCGCCGAAGCCGAGCTGAAGAATGCCGAACTCCAGCTCTCGTGGACAACGGTCACCGCGCCCGCTGATGGGCAGATCGCCAAAAAGAACGTGCAGCCCGGCCAGTTTGTCTCCCCAGGTCAACAGCTCATCGCCATCGTCGGCAGCGGCGAGTTGTGGGTGGTGGCCAACTTCAAGGAGACGCAGCTCGAACACATGCGACCCGGCCAGCCGGTCACCATCAGGGTCGATGCTTTCCCCGGTGAGAAGCTTGAAGGCCACATCGACTCGATCTCCGCCGGAACCGGCGCGCAGTTCGCCCTGCTCCCACCCGACAACGCAAGCGGCAACTTCGTGAAGGTAACCCAGCGCGTACCGGTCAAGATCGTCTTCGACGAAAAGCCCGAGCTGCCGCTCGCCGCCGGGATGAACGTGATCGTGGAAGTGAAGGTGAAGTAATGAATACACAGGCTCCGGAACACCACTACGAAACCGGCCTGCGGAAGTGGATCATCACGGTGACGGTGATCGTGGCGGCGATGCTCGAACTGATCGACACCACCATCGTCAACGTGGCGATCACCCACATCAGCGGCAACCTCGGCACCAGCATCGAGGATGTCTCCTACGTGGTCACGAGCTACGCCATCGCCAACGTGATCGTCATTCCGCTGTCGGGCTTTCTCGGCAACCTGTTCGGGCGGCGCAACTACTTCGTGGCGTCGATCATCCTCTTCACGGTAGCTTCGTTTTTATGCGGCACCTCTGACAACATCTGGACGCTGGTCTTCTTCCGCTTCGTGCAGGGCATCGGCGGCGGCGGACTGCTGCCGACCTCGCAGGCGATTCTGTACGAGACCTTCCGACCGGAGGAGCGCGGCGCGGCTACCGGCATCTTTTCGATGGGCCTCGTGCTCGGCCCGACCATCGGCCCGCTGCTCGGTGGCTGGCTGGTGGACTACTTCGCTTGGGAGTGGTGCTTTTTCGTGAACATCCCGATCGGCATCGCCGCTGCGTGGGCAGCGCTCACCTTTGTCAGCGAGCCGAAGGTCAGGCACACGGTACAGAAGATCGACTGGGCGGGCATCGGGCTGCTCGCCGTTGGCATCGGAGCGCTCCAGTTCGTGCTGGAACGGGGCGAGCAGAAGGACTGGTTCGAAACCGATTACATCGTCTGGTTCACGATCATCGCCGTGGTTTCGCTCGTCGCCTTCGTCTGGCTGGAGCTGCATACAGAGCACCCGGCAGTCGATCTCTCCGTCTTGGCGCGTAGCAAGAATCTCGCCATCGCCGCTGTGCTGACCTTCATCGTCGGCTTCGGTCTGTACGGCTCGCTCTTCGTCTTTCCAGTCTTCGTGCAGCGCCTGCTCGGCTTCACGGCGATGCTGACCGGCCTGGTGCTCTTTCCCAGCGCCATGCTCACCGGTGTCATCTCGATGCCGCTCGGCATCGCGTTGCAGAAGGGTGCGTCGCCGAAGCTGCTGATGACCATCGGCATGGTCACCTTTGTCTGGTTTTGCTGGGAGCTGGGGATGCAGACGCTGCAATCGGGCGCGGAGAACTTCTTCCTGATCCTGCTCATCCGCGGGATTTCGCTCGGCTTCATCTTTATTCCGGTCACGCTGCTTGCCGTCACGGGACTGCACGGCAAAGACATCGGACAGGCCACCGGACTGAACAACATGGTGCGCCAGCTCGGCGGATCGTTTGGCATCGCTATCACCAACACCTACATCGCCCAGCGCGTGGCCGCCCACCGCGTCGATCTGCTCGGCAACCTCTCGCCTTATGATCCCGCTGCCGTCGAGCGCCTGCAAGCCATCAAGCAGGGACTGGGACAGTGCATGAGTTCACCGGTCGAAGCGGGGCAAGCGGCGATGGCCGCACTCGAAGGCATCGTGGTCCGCCAGAGCTACCATTTGGCCTACATGGACGCCTTCAAGATGATCGCCTTACTGTTCGCGGTGTGCCTGCCGCTGCTGCTGTTTATTCGCGTGGAGAAAAAGAAAAAGGACGACACGCCGTCGGGGCACTGATTTTTTAGGGCGGCCTGTTGATCTCTTCGTAGGGGCAGGCCCCCGTGCCTGCCCGATAAGAGTTGCGGTGAATCGAATGGACGGAGTGGACAAGGTGGACTTGGTGGACTTGGTGGACTTGGTGGACTTGGTGGACAGCGAATGAAATGCGTGCGCCACCTCTCTTCAATTATCCATTATCAATTACTGTCCGGTTCGAAGTCCAGTGAGATCGAGTTCATGCAGAAGCGTTTGCCGGTGGGCGGGGGGCCGTCGTCGAACACGTGGCCGAGGTGGGCGTCGCAACGGCCGCAGAGCACTTCGGTGCGGTTCATGCCGTAGAAGTTGTCTTCCCGATATTCGACGCTGCCCGGCCTGACCGGTTCGAAAAAGCTCGGCCAGCCGCAGG
>DRSQ01000219.1 GCA_011372505.1 Chlorobaculum parvum
GAGGTTGATGAGCGCCATCTCGATGCCAGTCGCCACCGACGGCGGCAGCGTGGCCTTATTAATCAGGCGTTGCCGTTCATCGGGAGTGTTCCGGTCAAGTCGTGAAAGTTCGGGAGTGAAAGTGGTGAGGGCTTGCAACGCCTCGTCGAGCGACTCGGCGTGCAGGCCGGTGAGGGGGGCGACTTCGCCATACGCGATCGCCCCCTTACTTTTCAGGCGCAGGAGCAGCCCTTCGCGCTTGTCGAGGAGCACACCCCTGACCGTGACCGGTGCGGTAAAATCCAGTTCATACCGGCAGATGTCGGCATGAAGCAGCTTCACGGGCGTTTCGGGAACTTGCCGAAATCAGGCTTGCGCTTCTCGACGAAGGCGTTGCGCCCCTCCTGCCCCTCTTCGCTCATGTAGTAGAGCAGCGTGGCGTTGCCCGCAAGCTCCTGCAAACCGGCCTGGCCGTCGCAGTCAGCGTTCAGCGCGGCTTTCAGGCAGCGGATCGCCAGCGGCGAGTTGGCGAGAATTTCGCGGCACCACTGCACGGTCTCCTCTTCAAGCTTTTCGAGCGGCACCACCGTGTTGACCAGCCCCATGTCGAGCGCCTCTTGCGCGTCGTACTGGCGGCAGAGGTACCAGATTTCACGGGCTTTTTTCTGGCCGACCAGACGCGCCATGTAGCTCGCGCCCCAGCCGCCGTCGAACGATCCGACGCGCGGGCCGGTCTGGCCAAAGCGGGCGTTCTCCGCAGCGATGGTCAGGTCGCAGAGCATGTGCAGCACGTGGCCGCCGCCGATGGCGTAGCCTGCCACCATCGCGATCAGCGGCTTCGGGCAGGTGCGGATGTCGCGCTGGAAATCGAGCACGTTCAGCTTGTTCACGCCCTTCTCGTCGGCGTACCCCGCGTTGCCGCGAATCTTCTGATCGCCGCCGGAGCAGAAGGCCAGGTCGCCTGCGCCGGTGAGGATGATGACCCCGATTCCGTCGTCGTTACGTGCATCCTGCAACGCCTCGATCATCTGATCGACCGTCTGCGGGCGGAACGCGTTGCGCCGCTCCGGGCGGTTGATGGTAATCTTGGCGATCCCCTCGGCCTTGTGATAGAGAATGTCGGAGTACTCTCCGGCTGCAATCCAGTTGACTGTGCTCATATCGAAAATTTGTGTGGTCGTTGATAAAAATCGGTGTTTGCCCTGACGGCGAAAAAAGATTTTAAATATAAGCAATCCCGGTTGATTAGTGCGAGGTGATGCGGAATGGGACTTATAGGGTGAATAGGACTTATGGGACGAATTCTTTTGTGAGCGATATTTCAGTTTACCTTTCGATAAACTGCCCTACGCTTGCAAGAAATCGTTCCTGCTCCTCGATGTGCAGCGTGTGGCCGCATTGTTCGAACAGTTCGATACTCGATTGCGGGCACAGCTCAACCATCTGCTTGCCGATTTCCACATACTTCGCATCCTTCTCTCCAACACAAAAGAGCATCGGCAAGAGGTTGTTTGGTAGTTCGTCCCAGAACGATGGCTGGTTGCCCGTGCCGAGCAGTCGCAGCGCACGGGCGAGATTGTGCGGTGAGCCCTGCTTGCGTTGCGCCTCGACTTCATGGAAGAGTGCGTGGCTTTTGAGCGTCGCGAAGAGCGGCTGGTCGTACCAGAACTCGATGAACCCCTCGAAATTCCGCTCGATCTTTCGCGCGATTCCCTCGTCGCTTTTCCGCCGCGTCGCCCGCTCCTCCTCCGTTCGCAGTCCCGGCGACGACGACACGATCACCGCCTTCGAGAATAGCTCCGGGTGGCGCAACGCCAGCGCCAGCCCGATCCGCCCGCCCATCGAATAGCCCACCAGGATGCACGGTTCTGTGCTCACCCGCCGAATCTCCTTTGCCAGCGCCTCGACTGTCTGCATGAAAAATAGCTCCGGGTCAGCATCTGCCGGAATCCCAGCCTCCCCATGTCCTGGCAGATCGACAAGAATGCTGCAAAAGCGATCCTCAAGCTTCCAGGCAAACGAAAGCCAGTCGCTTCCAGAGCCAAGAAATCCGTGCAGGAACGCGATTTTGGGAAGTGCCGGATTGCCGATGGTTGTGATGCGGAGGGGCATGTTGCTCATTGCCGTTATCATTGTTTCGAGCCGTTCGCTTTTGGGGCAATATAGGACAAAGATGAAAAGAGGGGTATACTTACAGACGCTTCACTGGATTTTCATTGCACAAATCGGAGGTTTGGAGATGGGTACGATAGACGATTATCGAACTGGCAAGGTTGTCGAGGGTATCCGGAAAGCAGAATCGGTGCTCGACAGCCGATCTGCATCGACGGATGGCGATCCGGTTTTCGAGCATATCTGTGAAAAGATTGTGGCTTTCAAGCCAGTTTGGATTTCGGCGGAACGGGCGGTCGAGCTGATCCGGCAGTCGGAAATTCTTGCGGTTGGCGAGCGCGCATCATTGCCTCGATTGTTAGCGGAAAATACCTCGAACTCTGTGCAGCCTGGCCGCCGGCCTGCATCTTTTGCAAGGCTGA
>DRSQ01000220.1 GCA_011372505.1 Chlorobaculum parvum
CGGGTGCCGATGGAGCACTTGGCGTGTTCGGCCATCAGGAGGCCGAGGAATTGCTGGCCGGTTTTGACTGGGCCGCGTCCGGTGTCGATTGAGACCGCGCTGTAGTTGTTCTTGAGGTCGGAGGTGTCGGTGCCCGCGCCGAAGTTGCACCAGCTTGAGATGTAGGAGTGGCCGAGGAAGCCGTCGTGCTGCTTGTTGGAGAACGGCTCCATGATCGAATCCTCGATTTCGCCGCCCGCCTTCGCCCCGCTGCCGATGCAGACGTTGCTGTAAACCCGCGCGCCACTCTTGACCCGCGCGCCGGGTGCGATGTACACGTTCTGCATCAAGAGTGCCATCGGCTCCACCACCGCGCCCGCGCCGATGTAAATGAACCCGTCGCTGGCGTCGAGCACCGCGCCAGCCTTAACCTCCGCCCCCTTTTCGACAGTGATTGCCGATGGATTGACGAGAATCGCCGAAGGGTGTACCTTCCCTTCGATGCGCCCGAGATCGAGCGACTCGCCATCAAGCTGCATCATCTCCGGATGCATCGCCACAGGATCCCAGAGATTTTCGATCAACCGGAACCCGGAAACTTCGACGCAGGAGAACGCACCGGCCAGCACCATACCATTGATGGTATCCGGAAACACCGTTCCCGCAAAAGGAAGCGGCTCCGCCGTGGTGCGGCAGAACAGGAGGTTGCCGTTCTGGATAACGGCCTCGCCCGGCTCGATCCGGCCCGCGTTGATGAACTCCATCACCGCCGCATCGCAGATGAGCCGCCCGTTGACAAGCAACACATCATTCTCGGTCACGCGATTGACCACCACACCGGGATTGGCCTCGCTGAACCACGCAGCGCAACGGCGGCGAAGATGCCAGCTCAGGTTGTGCGATGCGGAAAAGTTCGCGACAAAGCGCTGGCGCAGGGAAGAGCAACCGGTGACCAGATCATAAACCGGTTTCAGGTCAACAAGCGGCGCAAACCGCGAAACTGTCTGATCTTCAAAGACGATGACTTGCATGAGGGGGCACAACTGGTTATGAGTCATAAAGCAATTCAACCGCACGCGGCACGGCGCGGATACCGATCCGGCCACCGACCCGGCCCATCACCTCGCCATCGATGTGCATGTGCTCCTCATCCGGCATGAAAATCTCGATGGCAGAAGCCTTGCGGTAGATGACTTCGGCATCGTGAATCTGGGTGCCTTTGAGGTACTTCAGCACATAGCCCGGCACGCGCCATTTGGGGACGGCTTTCAGGATGCACACGTCGAGCAGCCCGTCATAGAGATCAGCCTCCGGTGAGATCCGGAACTTGCCGCCCTCGACCTTGCCATTGGAGACCGAAAAGGCGAACACCGGCTCGTCAAGCGTGATCATGCCGTCAGCAGTATCAATCGTAATATGCATTTTTACAGGGCGATAACCCAAGACCACACTCACCAGCGCCCAGGCGTACGAGAGCTCTCCGCGCAGCCATTTGGCCGATTTGACGGCGCTGGCGATCCGGCCCGTAAAGCCGATACCGATGGAGTTAACGAACAGGCGTTGGCTCTCTTCGCTGAACTCCACCCGCCCGAGATCGACCTTCCGGATGGAGGCTCCGGCGAAAGTCTGGATGCGCTCTTCGGCGCTTTTTTTCGACGGCTGGAAGCTTTTCAGGAAATCGTTGGCCGAGCCGACGGGAAGAATCCCGATTTTGACCGGCTGGCCTGCCACGGCGTTCACCACCTCGTTCAGCGTGCCATCGCCTCCGCAGGCGATGAGCGTCGCGCTATCGCTTGCGGCGGCGCGGGCGAGATCGGAGGCGTGACCTGCAAAGCGCGTCTCTGCAAGCGTTGCCCGCTCGGACTGCCCAATCGAGCGGCGGATCGGTTCCGCCTTCGCCGCCGCGCGCCCCTTGTCGGCAGCAGGATTGAAAATAAAGGTGACCTTACCGCTCATCGCCATCATCCTGACCATCGATTGCCGACGCTGATATTGACTCTTGATCTGGAAATCCGCACTCAACCCGCATGGCCGCAAGGATGCCCGTAGCGCTCTCCATCAGGCGCAAGAGCGTCCGGTCGAACCCCGCCTCGTCGCCATAGTAGGGGTCTTCGATCTCCGCACCCGCCTCCGAAGTGGCGAACTCGGTCATCATGTGCAGCGAGACCGGACGACCCTCCAGTGCATCGTGCAGGTCACGATGGTTCTCAAAATCCATCACGAAAATCCGGTCGAACTGCTCCAGATCAAGATCGTGAATACAGCGTGCCCTGATCGACGAAATATCGATACCGTGCCGCCCGGCAGCCCGGATTGCCCGTTCGTCGGGACACGAACCAGACTGGTAACAAACCGTGCCCGCCGACTCGACCTCGAACAACGCGCCCGCGCCCGCCGAGGCCACCAGATGCGCAAAAACGCCCTCGGCCATCGGAGAGCGGCAGATATTCTCATAACAGACAAAAAGAAATCTTAGCGGCATAGCTTTTGATAACATGAAACTTGATCTCCGCTCTACCTCTATGACCTTAATCAGCAAGGCAAAACGAAAAGAATCATAGCGAATATTTTTGTTTATAGTAACAATATCGGATATTTACAGTAGAGCCAAACGTATAGACGCAAGAGCCTCTCATCTCTCTGGAATATCTACAAAGGCTACGATCATGACACACTGCCCTGTCTCAGGACTACCGATAACCGAAAAAGAGCATTGGAGTTTCGCACATCGTCAGGGAAACTATATCAGAAAATATAGCCTGATCGGAACTGATATTCTTCACGTCCAGGAAATCGCCGATCACCCGATCACTCCTGAGCAGCTCTATGCGGAAGACTTCAAGTCTCTGATCGCCGAGGAAAATCTCGACGGCAATCCGCTCTACCTGCTGATGGACTGCTCACCCATCGCTGGCATCAGCCGCTCCTACAAAAAAGAGTTCGCCAGTCTGCTGCTCGATCAGGACTCGCCATTCAGACTGATCATCCTTTACAATATCACCCCTTCCGTCCGGCTTCATTTCGAGATGCTCCAGGCTCTTGAGGCTGCTGCCTGGCCGGTCATTCTTGCCAAAACCTATAACGACGCCGTAACCTCGATTCTGGAGTTCAAATCGGGGGGCGTTGCCGGGTCAAGCTCCGGGCCCAAGCCGGAAAGCCTTGAAGAAGCAGCGCTCAAAAGGGAGTTCCTTGCTGAAACAGCCGAAGTGCTGCTGCACAAACAGTTCGATCGGCCGCTGTTTCTCCCGCCCGAAGGGCACCCGGCTCATCCCTATTTCCTGATGCTCGAACTCATACGGCAAGACCTGAAAGCGCTGACAAAGGAGCACCAGCAAACTGTCGAACGCATCGAACAGGAGTTCCGAATGCTGCTGGCCAGCAAGAATTCGCTGCTCGACTCCCAGACGGAGATGAATAAAAAGCAAGAAAAACGCTTTAAGGAGGAAGAAGCCAACTGGCTGTCGAGAATTGCCGCGCAGGAGCTTGAAACTACCAGAATCTCCACGGCAAATGCCGAAAAAAACCTTGCATTGCGCTCTCTGTGCGACCTGCTTCAAAACCTTGATCTCGACCCGTCAGTCAAAGAGCAGATTTCAGGCTACTGCAAACCCATGTTCGAAAACAGCAACGTGGCCAACCTGCTTAACACGGAATTGACGGAAACCGACTCTACATTCATCTCGAAACTCCAAAAAAAGCATCCGGAACTCAATCAGCGCGAACTGCGGATCAGCCTGCTCATCAAGCTGGACTATCACTCGCGCGATATTGCAAGAACCCTCGGACTTTCAACCAGAGGCATCGAAAGCATCCGCTACCGGCTGCATAAAAAAATAGGCCTCGACAAACATCGATCGCTCAAAACCTACTTTACCGATTTAGCCACCGGACAGGACTGAAATCGTCACGAACCGAAGCCGGTCATTGCGCCAAACCATCCGCCTGCCTGCTTGTCAGTGCTGAAATTTGCACGGTAAGCGGGCCTTTTTTCCATTTTTCGTCATAGGCTACTTACCTTAATGCCGCAATTTCGGATTTCAAATGAACTTCTCTTGACGTTTTTTACGTACTGACGAAAAATAACGCGTAGAAACTGGAAAGAATACGTTACAAAGTGCTATTATACAGGTAACACCTGTATCAAAACAGTATCGGATTACTTCATGAACAGGTGCCATGTATAACAAAAAAAAGAACGAAGCACCTATGAACACCTGTCCTGTTTCCAATCTGCCGATTACCTCCAAACCCAACTGGAAGGTCACTCCGGCCGGCACCGATTATGTCAAGCATCTTGACCTCATCGGCGACAACATCATCCATGCCTACATCAAGTCAGACCAGCCAACACCCCTGACCGAGATGAGTAACGAGCTGGTCCAGACCGTTTTCGAGGAGAGCGGACTCTCTGCCAAAACATCGCTCTATCTCCTCTACGACATGCACAACATCAGCAACATCTCCTACCAGTACAAGGAGGGGATTAACGATGTCATCTATCATCTGGGACTAAATTTCGGCGTCGTCGTTTTCTACAACGTCGATCCTTCATGCCAGATCATCCTCGAGACCTTTGCAGCCCTGCCCCCAAACACTATGACCGTTCTGATTAAGGACGATTATAAAGACGCCATGAACACCATCATGGAGTACCGGTCGGGTAAAGCTCCTAAAGCTCCCGAAGAGCAGGAGCTCGAAGAAGAAGCGTTCATGAAAAATGAATTTCTCTCGACGGTCGCGAGAATTTCATGGCTCAACATGCTCAACCAGAAGGTCTATCTTCCACCAACCGACAGCCCCTTTTATCCCTATTTCAAGGCTATCGACCACATGCAGGAGGATTTGAGAGCCAGGAACTCGGAGCATGAACAGGAGCTGAAGCTTCTCAAGTCGAACAGCGAGCAGAAGCTGACCCAGAAAGTCATTCAGCTCAACGCCCAGGTAGAGCTTGGTAAAAAGGATATCGAGCGCTTCGAAAAAGAAAAAGCCGCGCTGAAATCCCGAATTGCCGCCCAGGACATGGAGCTGACCAGAATTTCGACCGCAATCGGCGAAAAAGCTTCGGCGCTGCATACCATTTGTGACCAGATCAAAGGCCTCGACATCGACGCACAGGCCAAGCAGTCGATACTCGACCAGTGCCATCAGATGATCGAGACGGAGCTGACTGAAAAGAGGCTGAAAATGGAGCTAACCGTCGGCGACTCCGAATTCCTTTCCAAGCTCCAAAAAAGGCATCCGAACCTCAACCAGCGCGAACTGCGGGTGAGCCTGATGGTTAAACTCAACTACGATACGCGCGAAATCGCCCGTTCGATCGGCATCTCGACCAGAGGCATGGAGAGCATCCGTTACCGGATGCACCGCAAACTCGGCCTCGACAAGCACAAGTCGATCAAGACCTATCTTGCCGAACTGGCATCAGAGCCCATTTAATGCTTTCGCCTTCCTGACTTTTCAACCTCGGGCGGCCTCGTGCCGCCCCGGTTGGAAAGCATCACCTTTCAGCCTCAAACAAACCTGAGCATCGTCACCTCATCGTGTAGCAATAGAGGCAACCGTGCTGACAGGTGCCGTACGCGCCGATATCCTTGCTCACGATGCAGAGCCGCAGGCCTTGCGCTGCCCGCGATGCTTCTGCGCGGAGCTGACCGGCCCATCGCCCGGGAAGAGGGTGCCGCCACCAAGAAACGCCATCAGTTCACCGTCATCGCTGAAACAGCTCGCCAGCAAGTGGCCGTCGATGCACCGGCTTTTTGCAATCCCCGCCAGTTCGCTATCCTCTGCGCAAGCCGAGAGTTCAAGCCCCAAAGCCTTGTTGCATTCGACCAGCCGAGCGGCAAACTCGTCCATCTCCTCCGGCATGAACTCCCGCGCCCCGGCGTTGCTACGTGACAGACGGCGACGCACCGACCGGTAGCAGTCGATGTCGGCGAAGCTGATGACCAATTTGCGAGTGCAGCCGCGAAGCATCCCGGACAACCAGGCGATCCGGTCGAGCAACACTTCCGGTGTCACGCGACTGGTCAGGATGAGCGGATCGAAGCGCCAGACGACGCGCTCAGGACCGATGCGCACGGCTAGCTTTCGGAAGAGACCTCGACACGCTCGCGCAGCGGGGTTCTTGCTCCAGAAGACGATGGCTCGCGTCTTGGCGAACGAGACATACTGCCTCTACCAGGCGTTGAAAGGATTTAGATGTTGGGTCCCGGAAGATTATGTGCCTATGAGAAGTTATGCATATTTTCAGGCATACTGCTTCATGAAAGCGAACTGGAAACCCTATTTACGGCAAATCGGTCATGTACGTTAAACTTCACCAGAATGCCCGGACAACTCCGGCAGTCCGTCGGGAAATTCAGGCGTCCAGCCTTTCGGCCAGTCAGTTGGCTGCCAGGTATGGCATCGGCAAAGCCACGGCCCTGAAATGGAAAAAACGCGATTCGATCGAAGACCTTTCCCACACGCCGCACACCTTCAACAA
>DRSQ01000221.1 GCA_011372505.1 Chlorobaculum parvum
CGTTACCCACAGACAATCCGGAGTCCGGTCAGCTGCGATCGACGTTCTTCGGCAGGTTTTTCATGATCGAACCGGCAACAAGCTTGACAATTTCACCACCCGTCACCAGAAGGTCGGCGCCCTTCTCGCGGATGTGGATCTGGGTTGCCACCTGATCCTTGAAATAATCGACGCTCGACTGGTCGTAGTTCTTGCCACACACGTACTCGTCGATGAGAGTTTCGGCTTGGGGGTAGGGCAAGGTGAAAACCTTCAGGCCGAGTTTGGCCCGCTCAATGGGGTCGAGAATTTTCTGTCCCGATGCTTGCTGATCCATATCGCTACGGTTTGCTTCTGGTGAAAAAAAAGGTGGCGAGTCCCGATATGGCCTCAGCCTGCGGTTAATTTAACAATCTTCCGCTCAAGAAACCACACCTCGAACAATGACAAATCATCAGAGACCGGGCATAGCATGGGAGGGCAAATAATGTGCAGAATCCAATCTTTCTTATTTTCTTTTTGAGGGCATCTCGCGAAAATCGTGATGACCATTGAAACGCTCAGATTGTTGAACGTTATGAAGCCTGACGCATGAATATTCTTGTCTGCATCAAACAGGTACCCGACATGGAGGAGCGCTTTGAACCAAATGCGGCTGCCTCCTGGTTCAACGAAGCCGGGCTCGCTTGGCGAATGAACGAGTACGACGCCTTCGCGGTTGAACAGGCCGTGCAGCTCAAAGAGCAGCTTGGCGACGAAACCCATGTGACGGCGCTCTCCATCGGCCCGCTGAGGGTGGTCGAATCGATCCGCAAGGCGCTTTCGATGGGGTGCGACGAGGGTGTGCACATCGACGACGCTGAAGCGCCGGAGCGCGATCCGTGGCAGATCGCCTCGATGATCGCCGGATTCGCCGCCGGGCGCGCTTTCGATCTCATCTTCACCGGAATACAGTCCGAAGACCGCAGTTCGGCACAGGTCGGCGTGCTGGTCGCCGAGCGGCTCGGCGTTGCCTGCGTGACGGGTATCACTGGGTTTGAGTGGAATGATGGTTCGATGACAGTCGAACGTGAAATCGAGGGCGGCCGGAGCTGCACACTCCAACTGAAGGCTCCGGCCCTGCTCACCTGCCAGCAGGGTCTCAACTCACCGCGCTATCCGAATCTGCCGAGCATTATGAAGGCAAAGCGGAAAAACCTGACTGTTCTGCAACCGCCGGAGGCCGGACTGGAAGCCCCGAAGGTGTCGTCTGAAAATTTCCGCCCGCATGAGCGCAAATCGGCTGGTGTGATTCTTGAAGGCAACGTTGAAACGCTCGCCGACGAGGTTCGCAAGCTTCTCGAAGCAAAAACCGCCGTACTCGACAAAGGAGGCGCACGATGAAATTGCTGCTTGTTGGTGAGTGCCGCGATGGACGGCTCACCGCTGAAACCGGTGAGCTGTTCGGTTTCGCCGCCCAGGTTGATGCGGAAGTATCGATGGTGCTGATCGGATCGACGAATGATCTTCCCGCCTTCGACGGACGGCTCTATCTAGCCGACCTCGAAACGTACGGCGAGTTTCGCCCCGACGCGCACAAACGGCTGGTGCTCGCCGCCATCGAACGCGAGCAGCCTGAGGCCATCGTATTGCTACACTCGTCCTATGGCTGGGACATGGCCCCACGTCTTGCCGCCGCATTGCAGTCAGGGCAGGTTTCCGGCGTCGTTAGCCTCGATGATGGCGGCTATGTGGTCGAG
>DRSQ01000222.1 GCA_011372505.1 Chlorobaculum parvum
ATGTGTCTCGGAGTCCGGAACGGGTGTGGAAGCCTTCTCACATGAACAGCTTACGCCCGAGTTGCTGGTGAAACAGGCAGAAGCAAAGTATGGCGAATACCTGCCCGCCAATGAAGGCGATCGTGTGGCGGCAACGAATAAAACCGCAGAATATTTGCGGGAACTTCCGGGTGTGAAAGAGGTGACTGTTCGCGGTAGCGATACCCTTTTCGTCATTATGGAAGACGGCAAAGAGCTGTTGCTGATACTGGGCAAGAATCGTCTCTGACGCGGGACGGGAACGTGTTTCATAAAGGGGCAGATCAAGCCCACTGCTTGTTTGACAAGGGTAGGAAAGATCAGCCCCCCCCAGAGACTATGTTTTGCTTCCGCTTTTTACAGCCCCTGCCCCACGCTGCTTCGACCACACCAGAATTCCGATTCCCGCCGCAATCATCAAAAAGCAGAGCAGCTGACCCATCGAGAAATTCAGGAACACGAATCCGAGTTGCTCATCGGGTTCGCGGAAGAATTCGATGAAGAAGCGTACGGTGCCGTAGCCGATAAGGTAAAGGCCGGAGAGAAATCCGGGCCATGGAGCTTTTTTGCGAATCAACCAGAGGATGACGAAGAGCACGATGCCTTCGAAGAATGCTTCGTAGAGTTGGGATGGATGGCGTAGTGCGACGGTTGGGGCGTCGGGGAAGTACATACCGATGGCCGAGGTGGTCACGCGGCCGTAGAGTTCACCGTTGATGAAGTTGCCGAGACGGCCGAAGGTATAGCCAAGCGGCAAGGCAGGGATGAAGAGATCAACGGTTTTGAGAAAATCAACCTTGTGCTTTCGGGTGAAAAGCCACAAGGCGAGGGCAACACCGATCAGACCGCCGTGGAACGACATGCCGGTGATGCCTGCAAAGGCGCAGGTTCCACTGCCGAAGTGTATCGGCAGCAGAGTGCCGATAGGGTCCTGCAGAAACCACTCAAAACCGTAAAAAAGGATGTAGCCAAGACGCCCGCCGATGAGCACGCCCGCCATCGCCCAGGTCAGGGCATCGCCGGGGAAGGTCTTGTCGAACGGGAGCTTTTCGTCCGCGATCCTGTAGCGCGACAGCAACCAGACAATCGCGAATGCAATGATGTACATGGTTCCATACCAGCGGATGGCAATGGGGCCGATAGAAAAAATAACGGGATCCATCTGATAGGGGAGGTGCTGCCACCAGGTGATAAAGTCCTGCATTACTACTTTTTGAGTCGGTTAGAGCGGTTTGACGAGTCTTAACATCTTGGTAACAAGACAGAATATAGTTATATTTAAACTTTGCACTTTTCTTATCGCATAATTCCCGAAAACGTAAACAGATAGAGCATGGCTAAAATTCTTGAAGGGCCGGCCATGAAGTTGTTCAACAAATGGGGCATTCCAGTGCCTAACTACGTTGTCATCATGGACCCTAACCGTCTTGCGCAGCTTGGTGAAGCTAATAAATGGCTGCGTGAATCGAAACTCGTCGTCAAGGCACACGAAGCCATCGGTGGTCGTTTCAAACTTGGTCTCGTTAAAATTGGTCTGAATCTCGAACAGGCCATTGAGGCTGCCAAAGAGATGCTTGGCGCGAAAGTTGGCACGGCTGAAATCGGCCAGGTCATCATTGCTGAAATGCTCGAGCATGACGAAGAGTACTACGCTTCGATCATCGGTAACAAAGATGGTGCTGAACTGCTGATTTCCAAGCACGGCGGCGTCGATATCGAAGACAACTGGGACAGCGTCCGCCGTATCCAGATCGAGCTCGACGAGAATCCCACCATCGAGCGACTCACCGAGCTGGCCAAGGGCGCCGGTTTCGAGGGCGAAATCGCCGAGCGCGTCGGCAAAATCTGCTCACGTCTCATTCTCTGTTTCGACAACGAGGACGCTCAGTCCATCGAAATCAACCCGCTGGTTATCCGCAAAAGCGACATGCGTTTTGCTGCGCTTGACGCTGTGATGAACATCGACTACGATGCCCGTTTCCGCCATGCTGACTGGGACTTCAAGCCGGTTTCCGAGATCGGTCGTCCCTTCACCGAAGCTGAACAGCAGATTATGGAGATCGACTCCAGGATCAAGGGCTCTGTCAAGTTTGTTGAAGTGCCCGGTGGCGAAGTTGCTCTGCTGACCGCAGGTGGCGGCGCTTCGGTCTTCTACGCTGACGCTGTGGTTGCCAGGGGCGGCACCATCGCCAACTATGCCGAGTACTCGGGCGCACCGGCCGACTGGGCTGTAGAGGCGCTGACCGAAACGCTTTGTGCTCTGCCCAACATCAAGCACATCATCGTCGGCGGCGCAATCGCCAACTTCACCGACGTCAAAACCACCTTCAGCGGCATCATCAACGGCTTCCGTGAGAGCAAGGATAAAGGCTACCTCGAAGGCGTGAATATCTGGGTGCGCAGGGGTGGTCCGAACGAAGCCCAGGGCCTTGCAGCCATCAAGGAACTCCAGAACGAAGGGTTCGACATCCATGTGTACGACCGTACCATGCCGATGACCGACATTGTCGATCTGGCGATGAAATCCTGAGCCTTGCCGTTGCAAGACATTGAAATGAAAGCATATAGAAACTCATAAAATTTGATTGAACCGTGAGCATTATCGCAAATAAAGATACCCGGGCAGTCATCATCGGCGGTGCGGCCGGCGTCAATGCGGCACGACGCATGGCGCAGTTTGACTTTCTGGTCAACCGTCCGCTGACCGTCCAGGCGTTCGTGTATCCTCCCGAAGCCGGCCAGCAGAAGGAGATCTTCCGCGGCGGCGAACTCAACAACATCACTGTTTACAACTCGCTGACTCCCGCTCTTGCCGAAAACCCCGGCATCAACACTGCACTGATCTATCTCGGCGCATCGAGGGCCACCCAGGCCGCTGTCGAAGCGCTCGAAGCCCCGAACATTAAGCTGGTCACCATGATCACTGAAGGTGTTCCAGAAAAGGACGCCAAGCGCCTCAGGAAGCTTGCCGAAAAGAATGGCAAGATGTTCAATGGCCCGTCCTCCATCGGTATCATGTCGGCAGGCGAGTGCCGCCTTGGCGTGATCGGTGGCGAGTTCAAGAACCTGAAGCTTTGCAACCTGTATCGCCCCGGCTCGTTCGGCGTGCTGACCAAATCTGGCGGCCTGTCCAATGAGGCGATGTGGCTTTGCGCGCAGAACGGTAATGGTATCACCTCGGCTGTCGCCATCGGCGGTGACGCCTATCCCGGTACCGACTTTGTCACCTACCTCCAGATGTTCGAGAACGATCCGGCCACCAAGGCGGTCGTGCTGATCGGTGAGGTCGGCGGAAGCCTCGAAGAGGAAGCTGCCGAGTGGCTGGGTGCCGAACCGCGCCGCATCAAGCTGATCGCCGCTATTGGCGGTACCTGTCAGGAGGTGCTTCCTCAGGGCATGAAGTTCGGCCACGCTGGCGCAAAAGAGGGCAAAAAGGGTGCAGGCTCGGCCCGCTCCAAGATGAACGCTCTCCGTGACGCTGGTGCTTACGTGCCTGACACGTTCGGTGGCCTCAGCAAGGAGATCAAAAAGGTGTACGACGAGCTGGTCGCTGCTGGCGAGATTGTCGAGGAGATCGACGAGGCCGTGCTGCCGGAGCTTCCGCCGAGGGTTCAGGAGGTGATGAAGCAAGGCGACGTGGTTGTTGAGCCGCTCATCCGCACCACCATCTCTGACGACCGTGGCGAAGAGCCTCGCTATGCCGGTTTTGCCGCTTCGGAGCTTTGCTCGAAGGGTTATGGCATTGAGGATGTCATCAGCCTGCTCTGGAACAAGAAGCTGCCGACCCGCGAGGAGTCTGAAATCATCAAACGCATCATCATGATCTCCGCCGACCACGGTCCGGCTGTGTCGGGTGCGTTTGGTTCGATTATCGCCGCTTGCGCCGGTATCGACATGCCGCAGGCCGTTTCGGCTGGCATGACCATGATCGGCCCCCGTTTCGGCGGCGCAGTCACCAACGCCGGTAAGTACTTCAAGATGGCGGTCAAGGACTACCCGAACGACATTCAGGGCTTCCTGGCCTGGATGAAGAAGAACGTTGGCCCGGTTCCGGGCATCGGCCACAGGGTCAAGAGCGTCAAGAACCCCGACCAGCGCGTGAAGTACCTGGTTGACTATGTCAAGAACCACACTTCACTGCACACCCCGTGCCTCGATTACGCGCTTGAAGTCGAAAAGGTCACCACCGCCAAGAAGGGCAACCTGATCCTGAACGTGGACGGCACCATCGGCTGCATTCTGATGGACCTCGACTACCCGGTGCACTCCCTGAACGGCTTCTTCGTGCTGGCCCGCACCATTGGCATGATCGGCCACTGGATCGACCAGAACAACCAGAACTCGCGTCTGATCAGGCTCTACGACTACCTGATCAACTACGCTGTGAAACCTGAAGAAGAGGTTCCCGAAAAGCAGTAAGGTTGAATATCAATAGAGTACCGGAACGTGGTAACCCCACTTTCCGCTTTGATAGTAAAAAAAGCAGGCCAAAAGCCTGCTTTTTTTGTTTCTATAAGGAGTCATCATTTTTGTCAAAATGACAACGCAAAATCGAGAGCTAATCCCGTGAGTGATCACATTCCCGGAATCCGCGGGATGTATTTCATCTTCGAGAGCTTGTAATAGACACCCCACGACTTCTTGAGCCAGTGGCCGGCGATTGGCATGGGAATGAACATCTGGCTGTGGCCGGTGCGATAGACGAAGCCTGCGCCGTCTCCGGTGTCCATAACGCAGAGCACGTTCAGGTGCTCCTGGTAGCCTCTCATCGGCTCCTGATGTCCGAAGTGTTCGGCCAGGCAGTTGTTGGCCGCGCAGTCTGCCATGAACTCGGCGATGTGGCCCTGCTTGGCTTTCCACTCCGGGCCTTCGAGAGCCACTGAATCGCCGACGGCGTACCATCCATCGACGCCGATGACGCGACAGAAGTCGTCGATGCGCACGCATCCTGCCTCGCTGAGCGGCAGATCGGAGTTTTTCAGCACACTGTGACCGTCACCGGCAGGGATGAACATGGTAAGGTCGCTTTCGAGTTTGCTGCCATCTTCAAACACCACGCCGTCAGCTTCAAATCGGGTGATCTTCTTGCCGAAGCGCTGGTGAAAGCTCCTCGACTTGAACATGATGTCCATCATGTCGAGCGCTTTCTGGCCCATCTTTTTGCCCGGCTGATCCATCGGGGCGAAAAAGGTCATCTCGAAGTTATCCCTGATGCCGAGCTTGTTGAGCTTGTGGTGCAGGTTGAAAAACAACTCGAAGCCCGGTCCGCCGCGAACGGCGCTGGGGTCTTTCGGATTGCCGCCGAATCCGAAGGCAATCTTGCCGTGGCCGCGCTCGATCAGGGCGTCGATGCGCTCTTTGAGGCGAATCGAATGCTCCGGTGCTCCGCAGATCGACAGGGTATGTTCGATGCCCTCGTGCTTCATCTTGTCCGAACCGAGCGCAATCACGAGGAAGTCGAAATCGCTGCGCTTACCGCCTTGCTGAAGCGTCACCGCGTCGCGTGCGGCGTCGATACCGGTTACTTTGTCGAGGGTCAAGGTAAAGCCATGCTTTTTTGCCAGTTTGGCCAACGGAAAAGCGACGTTGTTGAACTTCTCGGTTCCTACCGGAATCCAGATGGCAATCGGGTAGATGAACAGATACTCACGGTCGGATACCACTTCGACCTCAAAACCTCTCTTGCGGAAGGCGATCGCAGCCGCAACACCGGCAATGCCTCCTCCCAGAATCAAAACTTTTTTCACAACCAGCGACTTCTTTAGTTACACCTTTTCAGTGGAGAATGATAAGGCCGTTAATATAGTGAGAATTATGGTCATATGCCAATAATTCATCAAATCATTCCTCGTGACCTTGAAAGACGACGCACAGGTTCAGCAAGGAAAAGTAACGAGCCGGTGAACGTAACACGTTGAATCTTGGAGTTGATTATATTGAAATCAGCAATCCAGATCTAAGGAACATACAGAGAAGTGATATGAGCCAGCGAACCCATGCATTTGCCACCGATGAACCGCCGGAAATACAGGTGCATCCTCACGATCGTTACCATGCTGTCATCGAACGATGCGCGTCACTGCCTCCGCTTGTAACGGCCGTGGTGCATCCGGTTGAGGCGCTCGATCTTAAGTTTGTTGCTGATGCGGTCAAGGAGCATCTGATTGTTCCGGTGCTTGTGGGGCCTGCCGACCGCATCCGTGAGGCGGCCTCGAAGGCCAGAATCGATCTCGGGGACTGGGAGATCGTGAACACGGAGCACAGCCACCAGGCAGCCGAACACGCCGTCAAACTGGCCGCAGCGGGCCGGGTTCAGGCTATCATGAAAGGCTCGCTACACACCGACGAACTGCTCGGGCCGATTGTTGCACTCGATTCGGGACTGCGCACGGAGCGGCGTTTGTCGCACTCTTACGTGATGGACACCGCGGGCTACCACAAGTGGCTTATCGTAACCGACGCAGTGGTGAACATTTCGCCCGATCTGTGCGCCAAGGCTGATATCTGCCGCAATGCGGTCGATGCGTGGGTGGCGCTGACTGGCGAGGAGCGGCTGCCGAAAATCGCCGTGCTGGCTGCCGTCGAGGTGATCAATCCCTCCATGCAAGCCACGCTCGATGCTGCCGCGCTGTGCAAAATGGCCGACCGCAAGCAGATTACCGGATGCATCATCGACGGCCCACTCGCCTTCGACAACGCCATAAGCCGCGAGGCCGCTGAGGACAAGCACATCGTCTCCGAGGTGGCGGGCGATGCGGATATTCTGCTCACGCCGGATATCGAGGCGGGCAACATTCTCGCCAAGCAACTCACCTTTATCAGCCACGCCGATGCGGCGGGCCTGGTCATGGGCGCACGGGTGCCTGTGATCCTGACCAGCCGCGCCGACAACCTCCGCACCCGCCTGCTCTCCTGCGCGCTCGCCGTACTGGTGCATCAGGCCAAAGAGAAAGGGCTCATCAAGTAGGAGTGGACATGCTGGCAGTCCGTCGGAGTTTGTCATATTCTGCGTCATTCCCGCGAAGGCGGGAATCCAGAAGCTGGATCGATGGCATGGATTCCCGCTTGCGCGGGAATGACCAGCAGGAGGGACAGCATACTTCTGCGAGAGGCGTGTTTCCCGGTGAATCCAGCAGGGAACTAATCTTACCGACCTGTGTGGTGCTGAACGCTGAAGCGCATGAAGAGTTCGACCAGTCCGCCGCTCTGCCCGTGCAGTGTGATGAAGGAGAACTGCCGGTGCATCGAGAGCTTCCTGACCCGCAGCGTTTTGAGCAAGCCCTCGTCCAACTCCTTCTTGACCGCATCCCGCGAAATAAAGGCCATGCAGTCCTGCGAATACATCAGGTAGGATTTGATCGATTCCGAACTGCCGAGATGCATCTCGACGGTTATGTCCGACAGTCTGAGCCCTGCCAGCTTCAATCCGTTGGCAATTACTTCGAGCGTGCCAGAGCCAGGTTCGCGGAGCAGCAGCGGGGTGGCGACCAGTTCATCGAGGCGGATATCCTCTTTGCGCGCAAGCGGATGAGCGGGATTGCAGACCAGCAGAATTTCGTCTCTTGCAAACGGGGTGTAGATGATGTCCCGCCGCTTTGATTCACCCTCGATGATACCGAGCATGATTTTATGCTGCAACAGCGCGTTTTCGATCTGTTCCGTGTTGGCCGTGAGCATCGAAAGGCGTACTTCCGCGTAGAGCCGGTGAAACATCGTCAGCAGGGGAGGCAGCACATACTGCGCGATGGTGGTACTGGCGCCGATGCTGAGCGATCCGCGGTGCACTTTATGGAGCATGTTGAGCTCGTCCTCGAGCTGACGTGAAATGTCGTGAATCGCTTCGGTATGCTTCAGGAGAATCCGGCCGCCCTCGCTCAGCGCCACGCGGTTGCCCCGGCGCTCGAACAGTCGGAGGTTCATCTGCCGCTCCAGCTCCTTGATATGCTTGGTCACCGCAGGCTGGCTGATGCACAACTCCTCGGCGGCTTTGGTAAAGCTGAGTCTGCGTGCGACCGTATCGAAAACCTTGAGCCTGAAATCGATCATAAAGTGTTGGCTTAAGCGATTGATCTGTTTGTGGTTTGTTTGAAATATAAAATAACGATTTCCATAACTATTGGTTATCTGACGGAGAACATCGTTGACTTATGCAGTGCTTTTTTATTCTCTCAAATTATGGTGATACTATAACAATCAGTTTGTCACAGAAATGTTGAATCTGGAGATTATGACCACTACCATTCCTGAGCTCGAGCCCCGTGCGCTTTGGAAACATTTTTACAGCCTTTCTCAGATTCCGCGTCCTTCCGGGCATGAAGAGCAAATCAGAAAATATGTTGCAGCATTCGGTAGAGGTCTCGGCCTTGACACGCGGATCGACGAGGCTGGGAACATCCTGATCCGCAAGCCGGCAACGAGAG
>DRSQ01000223.1 GCA_011372505.1 Chlorobaculum parvum
CGGATTTCATCTGACTGATCAGCTTCTCGCCGGAACCCTGACCGGTGCGCTTGATGTTGGCGATTTCCTTTGAAACCCTATTACGCAAGGCTTTGAGGTCATCAGTGCGCTGTACCATCGCCTTGCGCTCGGCATCGCGTTCGAGCAGGCGGTCAACTTTGGGGAGGTCGTCGCTCTGCTGGCGTTGGCGTAGCATCTCTTTTACTTCTTCCGGATTTTGACGGATATAAGAAATATCGAGCATGGGTTTTCGGCAAATGGTGGTTAGGCTGAGAGGATTGCTTTGACGATGTTCTGGACTTTGCCTCCATCGGCTTTGCCTTTGAGGGCTTTCATTGCCAGTCCCATAACTTTGCCCATATCTTTCATCGAAGCTGCACCGGTCTGGGTTACGATTTCACGGATTGTGGCCTCTACCTCTTCGTCCGACAGCTGTTTTGGCAGGTATTCTTCAAGTACCGTCAGTTCGGCAGCCTCGTTTTCGGCCAGGTCCGGGCGGTTGCCCGCTGTGAACTGATCGATGGCGTCGCGCCGTCTTTTCGCAAGTCCCATGACCACTTCAAGCTCCTGCTCTTCGCTGAGTTCACCTTTGCCGCCGACCCTGATCGAGACCTCTTTTTCCAGCAGCGCAGCGCGGATTGAGCGAATGGTGTTGAGGCGGGTTTTATCGCCGCTTTTGAGCGCCTCTTTCATTTCCTGATCGATTCGTTCCTTGAGACTCATGACAGTAAAATGGTGCGGTTCGTTGGTTGTGATTGAATGACCCCAAGATAAGGGGAATAGTTGATAATTGATAATGAAATACTCCCCGAAAACACGACAGCTGGTTACATTGGAATAACCCAAACCTCGGCAGTCATCATGAAGCAGATACGTCGCAAGTTCATGCCTGAATTCAAAACCAAAGTCGTCCTTGAAGCTCTCAGTGACGGAGCTTGCCCAAAAGCATGAGCTTCATCTAACTCAGAGATAGCCCAATGGAAACGGGAGTTCCTTGACAAGGCTTCAGAGCTCTTCTCGAGAGGTGAAAAAGGTTCAAAAAACCAAGCAGGATTACCAGCAAGAAAGCGAAGCACTGTACAAAACCATCGGTCAACTGAAGGTCGAGGTCGAGTGGCTCAAAAAAATGCAGTCGTGAAATCTCGGTCAGAACAACGCTCCATGGTTGAGAAAAAACATGCCGGCATCAGCATGCTGCGGCAGTGCGATCTGCTTTCGATTTACCGTTCAGGTTTGTATTGCCAGCCAAAGAAAACCTCGAAGCCGTTAGGCTGCACTGGGTGCCGAAAATTCTCAACACCGATCAGGGCAGCCAGTTCACCAGCGAGGCTTTCAGCGAAGCGGTCATCATCGAGGCTGAATCGAAGCTTTCTATGGATGGCAAAGGCCGAGCGATTGAAAATGTTTTTATTGAGCGGTTATGGCAGAGTGTCAAGTATGAGTACCTTTACCTGTGAATCCTCCGGCAGATTTCCTCGAACCCTATCAGGGCCTGAAGCAATGGTTCAACGATCTACTATGCCAAAAAACCTCAGGTCTTCGAAGCTGCCTGAGCAAACCTGGCTTCGTCAAATAGCTGTCTTGTAAATAGAGAGGGGGTCAGTATCATCCCCTTGGGCTGCAAACCTTTTTCATCAGGTGGTTGACATTATGAGCAAACTCAATGCTATTATCGAAACGGAATTTCGCTACGGTTCGGCAATGGGGGCCAAGATACTCGACTTGTCGAATTCGGTTCGGGTAAGCGATGATCGTATCCCGGAAAGGGATGCATATAATTATGTGTTTGTGTCGCAAGAGGCCTCGTTTGAAGAGGCTGAAGCTACAGTGAAAGAGGAGCTGCGTCGGTTCGAGCAACTGAATTTGCCGCATAGCAAAATAGTGTTTCATCCCGAGAGCCTGCACTGGCAAACAATTGAGGTGCTCGACTCTTTTTCATACACCGCCAGGTTCATCATGGTTTTGCCTTTGACTGATTGCGCAACACCCGAGCCGGATGAAAACTGCAAGGTACTGGAAGCGCGTGACTTTGAGGCTTTGCATGAATTCGAATGGTGCATGTATGTCTCGAAGGGGTCTTGGTACGCAAGTCATCAGACAGAACTCAAGCTCGATACCTACAGCAAGAAAAATGAATTCGAGGTGATTGTGTATTCAGTCGATGGCCGGGTTGTGGGAGATGTTGAGCTTTTTGCCGATAATGGAATTGTCAAATTCGATGACTTCAAGGTCCACCAGGAGTATCGATGCCGGGGATACGGCAAAAAGCTTCAGCGCTTTGCCATGTCGAGAGCTTGCCGGAACGGGGTGTCTCACATCTACGCAATAACCGACGACAACGGATTCGTCAAAGAGTTGTACCGAAAAGATGGTTTTGTCGAGGCTGGCATTCTGCACACTTTCCGTAAATCGAGGCGCTCATAAGGCTCAGGCCAGCGTTCCTTCCATCACACAAGCGAAACACCCTGTAGTGTTTTTAATCTCAAAGAGTACCAGAGGCCTCTGATGAAAAGGTGGGCTGACGATGAGATAATCGCGCCTTCGATGCCAAAGAAAAAGACCAGAAAGGGACTCGAAAAAAAGCTGATGAGCAGGACTTTTCTGGCAATGATCGAGTCTTGCCGGGCATAGCCGCTGAAGCGGAGAAAGGGAGAGGCGAGTTGCAAAAGGGAATTTACTGAGGTCGTAATGGCAATAAAACAGAGCCAGTTTTTGTAAACGACCATATCGCTATCAAACCATCCGAGAATTGGCTCGGCGTAGAAGATAATCAGGAGTGTCGTCGGAATATTTATGGCCAATAGCCACATGACTGCGTTTGTGTAATTCCTCTGTAGTGATTGCGTGTCGTTTTCATTCGTTGAAATACGCGATGCTATAAGATAGTAGAGCGCGTTATAGTTGACCCAGATGATCGAACAGATGAGCACCAGCAGTGAAAACGCGCCGACGGAGCTTTCGTTGTTATGAATGATTTCCAGGCTCCAGATATCGATGATCGATACAAAGTTGTTTGCCAGGGTTATCATCAGCATTGATTTGCCGACGTCATTCCATTCCGGAATGCACATGCCCGGTTTTTGGCTGAAGATGTTGAACGGAATTGATTTCAGGTTCAGCCACGACTGGACGATGACCGTTATCATCAGGCTGGCAAGAAGCAGAACGATGGCCTGGTACTCGTTGATGGAAGGCTTGAGCAACAACCAGATGTAAAGGCTTGCGACAAACAGCAGAGGTTTTGCCAGCTCGGTGGTGATGCTCGATGCATATTCGCGATGCAGGGAGAGGAGCAGTGCGCCCAAAAACAGAAAAACAGCAAATGCCGGGGTCAGAATCATTGCGAAGTATGATTCATGGAGGAATTTCTCAAGATGGTGCAAGCGGAGAAAATAGTCCGCGCCAAGAGAGATGATGCTTGCAAAAAAGGAGATCGTAAGGGCAAGGATCAGGTAATAGACGATGTAGCCCTTGATTTTTTTCCACTCATTGTCTTTCAGATATTGCGGAATAAAATGGTTGGAGCCAGCATCTCCTCCAAAAACGAAAATCACTGCACAGATGGTGGCAACGCTGACGGCAACATTGAAATCACCGAGACCGTCGAGATCCAGATGCCTGGTCAGCAGTTTGTTTGCCGTGTATTGTGCCACAAAACCGGCATACAGTATGGACAACAGGATTATGTTTTTCATGATGCCGCCATCCTGCTCCTCGAAATGAGAGTTGTAAAACGAAGGTTGTATGATCCTCCAGCTCTAAAAATAGGAAAATCCCTGAAGGCTTCGGGGAGATGGTCGATCAACCTGGCACAACATTATATGGCTGGCGGATATTGAGCGTGTATGGATAACGGTTTTCACTCTGTTTCTCCTTCTCGGAACGGGTGAAAATCAGGCCGACCGGAAGGTATTGCAGCGTTGCGGTCATATAGTTGGAGGTGCTCTCGGTGTCGATGATGATCGAGCCGTTTTTCCGCACATCATCCAGGATATGGGTATAGAGCAGCATCTCCCGCAGGGCTGCGGGGACAACGGCTTCCGTGAAGGTTATGGGTTCGGTCGATTCGAGCACGTTTTGCCGGTAGATTTTTTCCTGCTCCACGAAAACATGGATGAGCGGCCCGCACGCGCAGAGATCGTTCAGCCACGATTCAACTTTTTCCGGATTGGTGATCTCTGCGAGTTGGTCGGGAAAGGTTGTTGAAAAGGAGTTGCGGATGTGGTGAATGATGGCTCCGAATTTCAGGTCAAGGGAGCGGGTGGATGCCGTAATGTTCCAGGTGCTCATCGCGTCCTTGAGCCGATTGTCCATATCCCGAGCGGCTTTGTCAAGGGTCGCCAGTAACTGTGGTCGGTTGCCTTCGTAATGCTGGTGTACAAAGCGCGCCATATCGACAAGGTGTTCCGGATCGCCTGTTTCTCCGGTGTATCCCCAGAACTCCCAGTCGATTTCGACACCGTGTTCCGCAAGTGGCGCGAAAATTCGGCCCAGGGTGGTGGCAACCGTGCTGAAGCGCTTTCCTGTCGTGGGCAATAACTCGCCTGAGCAGTGCCAGAGCTTTCCGTTGGCATCGCGCCGGTACTGGTAGCTCGGGCAGACAAGGCTGGTCAATCGCACCTTGCCCATGCCCGTCTGTTCGGCAAGCTGGCCAAGGGCAAGGTTGATGAACAGCGTGTCGTTATCTCTCTTGTGCATGGAACTGATCCCCAGCAGGGCAGGGATGACCTCTATGAGCAGGGCCTTCGCAAGAGGTTCGTTCCAGCGTTGCCAGCGGCTGATGGCCTCGAATGCCGACAGGAAGATTCCCTCGGACAGGGCGCAGGCCTTGAGCTGATTGGTGTACGCTGTGGTCGAGACAAGCGGGCCGAGGAAGCTTTCTGCTAGCAGCGAGGGAAGAGCGCGGTAATACCATCGCAGGCTGCCCTTGATCGTAGAGGAGGGTTTGCTCGTTACCTGTTCCAGCAGTCCGAGAAGCGCTTCACTCTGGTCAACTCCGGGTTTGGCTAGGCTGGTGTTCGATGTATTCATACAGCTTGTTTTCGAAATTTCGAAACGTGTATTTTCCGTCCTGTTTCTCGATCACGTTGCAGGGGGACAGCGGTACCTTGCCGCCGCCGTTTTC
>DRSQ01000224.1 GCA_011372505.1 Chlorobaculum parvum
GGTTTTTCATCCACGCTGGTCACGGAGGCTCCATCCCGGCTCGCGCCGAAGATCCCGCCGTCGCTGCCGCAACCGTCCAGCCGGGCGGCGCACCCATCGACAGCTCGAAGTGCATTTTGCCGACCGAGCAGATGCGGGCGCACCACATGCAGATTCTCAACAAGTGGCGTCACGATTCGGTGCGCGAAGGCAACCGCGTCTACGTCAATCCCGAAGGCGAGCACTTTGAAAAGAGCCTGAACACCTGCCTCGGGTGCCACAACAACAATCCGATGTTCTGCTTTATGTGCCATCAGTACGCCGACGTCAAGCCGACCTGCTGGGACTGCCATCTGTCGCCTATGGAGGTGCCGCAATGACCATGAAACAAGATCGCAGAGAGTTCCTGAAAAAGGCTGGACTTGGCGCGCTTGCCGGTCTCGGTGCGGCGGCGGGGCTGTTCCCGGCCTTCGCGCTCGAAAAGACCGATCCGTCAACCTTTACGCAAAAGCCCACGCCGGGCAAGGTGCGGTGGGGGATGCTGATCGATACCCGCAAGTGCAAGCAGAACTGCACCGAGTGCATCGTTCGCTGCCACCATGACCACAACGTGCCCGACCTGAGCGGCACCAAAAACGAGGTGAAGTGGATCTGGAAGAGCGGCTATGAAGAGGCTTTCCCGACCGCGAGCCAGCAGTTCCAGACCGATGATGTCAAACACTGCAAGGTGCTCACCCTCTGCAACCACTGCAAGGAGGCGCCCTGCACGCGGGCCTGCCCGACCGAGGCGACCTTCAAGCGCTGGGATGGCATCGTTTCGATGGATTACCACCGCTGCATCGGCTGCCGCTTCTGCATGGCCGCCTGCCCGTACGGCTCGCGCAGCTTCAACTGGGAAGACCCGCGCCCGCACGTCGCCGAGCTGACGGCCGCCTACCCGACGCGGACGCGCGGCGTAGTCGAGAAGTGCAACTTCTGCTCCGAGCGCCTGGTCAAGGGGGAGCTTCCGGCCTGCGTCGATAGCTGCCCGCAGAAAGCGCTCATTTTCGGTGACCTGAACGATCCCGATTCGGAGATCCGCCGGATGATCGCCGCCAATGAAACCATGCAGCGCAAGCCGGAACTGGGCACGCTGCCGTCAGTCTTTTACATCATCTAACTCAAAGCCATGATCGAGAAAGCGCTCAAAGGAAGCCGCGGCTACTGGACATGGGTAGCCTTCCTGCTGGTCATCATCGGCCTCGGTGTGACCGCATACGCCAAACAGATGACCCTCGGCCTCGGTGTGACCGGCATGGGCCGTGACATAAGCTGGGGCGTCTATATCGCCCAGTTTACCTTTCTGGTCGGTGTGGCGGCCTCTGCTGTGATGCTGGTGCTGCCTTACTACCTGCACAACCAGAAGGATTTTGCAAAAATCGTCATCGTCGGCGAGTTCCTCGCCGTGTCGGCGGCACTCATGTGCATGTTGTTCATTCTGGCCGACATGGGCCGACCCGACCGCGTGCTCAACGTGCTCCTCCACCCCTCGCCCCACTCGATGGTGTTCTGGGATGTGCTGGTGCTGAACGCCTATTTCTTCCTGAACCTCATCAGCGGCTGGGCGGTGCTCGGCGCCGAGCGCAAGGGCGTCAAGCCTGCGTCTTGGGTCAAGTGGCTCATCTTCCTCTCGATTCCGTGGGCTTTCAGCATTCACACCGTTACGGCGTTTCTCTTCGCCGGACTACCGGGTCGCCACCTCTGGCTGACCGCCGTGCTCGCCCCGCGCTTCCTCGCGTCGGCGTTCGCCGCCGGTACGGCTATCCTGATCCTTTTGACCTTCATCCTGAAGCGCGTGGCGAAGTTCGATGCAGGCCCGGAGGCGCGCACCAAGCTCGCCGTACTGAGCGCCTACGCTGGTGTCGCCAACCTTTTCTTCCTCGGTACGGAGTTTTTTACGGCCTTTTACAGCAACGTGCCCGCGCACATGCACAGCCTTCAGTACCTCTACTTCGGGCTTGACGGCCACGGCCCGCTCGTGCCGTACATGTGGTTCTCGCTCATCGCCGGAATCATCTCGGTCGGCGCGCTGCTCTCGCCGTCGCTTCGCCGCAAGACCGGAATGCTGATTGCGGCCTGTATCGGTCTGGTTGTCTCGATCTGGATCGACAAGGGGGTCGGCCTGGTGATTGGCGGTTTCAACCCCACGCCGCTCGAAGCAATCGTCGATTACATTCCGACCTTTACTGAAATCTCGGTAACGCTCGGTATCTACGGCATCGGCCTGCTGGTGCTGACCATGCTGCTCAAGGTCGCCATCGCGGTCAAGACGCAGGAGGCATAAGTCAGCTGCAAGGGTTTTTCCTTCCATCCAGAGGCCGCGGCATGAAACCGCGGCCTTTGCGTTTATTTACGCCTGATCTTCATTATCTTCTTCATCCTGCGGAACGGCATTTCTCTCCCGCAGGTTGATTTCATGACAAAACCACATGTTCCATGAAAGTATTTCTGCCGCTCAACGTCCGGGTGGACAACAAGAAAATCCTTTTTGTTGGCGGGGGCAAGATTGCTCTGCACAAGATTCAGACCATCGAGAAGTACACCCGCAACATCACGATCGTTTCGCCGGAGATTATCGACGAGCTGAAGGGCAAGGGGTTCACCGAAATCTATAAGACCTACGAGCCGAGCGACCTTGACGGGGCGTTCCTCGTCTATGCGAGCACGAACATCGAGGAGGTGAACCGGCAGGTGCGCGACGACGCCGAGGCGCGGGGCATCATCGTCAACGTGGTCGATAACCGCGAGCTTTCGGACTTCATCTCTCCAGCCATCATCAAGAAGGGCGAGATGACCGTGGCGGTCTCCTCCAACGGTCAGAACGTCAAGAAGTCCGTGGCGTGGCGCAACCGGCTCCGCGAGATGATCGACGAGGAGTGGCCGGAGACCAATCCCTCATTTTTTTCAGAGACCATGACCGATACCAATCAGGCGGAGCTGGCTCCGCGCAAAGGCTATGTTTATATCGCGGGCGCGGGGCCGGGCGATCCCGAGCTGATTACCCTCAAGGCTGAGCGTGCGCTTCGCGAGGCGGACGTCATCCTGTTCGACGATCTGGTGCTTCCACAGATGCTCGAACCCTACAAGGCTGAGAAGATTTACACCGGCAAGCGCAAGGATGCGCACCACTTCGCGCAGGACGAAATCAATCAGGAGATCGTGCGCCATGCGCTGCTCGGCAAGACGGTGGTACGGCTCAAGGGTGGCGATCCGTTTATCTTCGGGCGAGGCGGCGAGGAGATCGAAACGCTCCGGCAGCACGGCATCGATTACGAAATCATCCCCGGCATCACCGCCGCGCACGGGGCGAGCGCGTACAGCGAAATTCCGCTCACCATGCGCAAGGTATCGTCGTCGGTGGCCTTCTGTACCGGCCATCCGGTCAGCAAGATTCAGGTGCCCGATACCGATACGATCGTCTATTACATGGTCGCTTCCAACGTGCACGACGTGCTCGACAAGGTGGCCGCGTCAGGGCGCAGCGGCGAGACGATGGTGGCGGTGGTGCAGAACGCCACGCGCTACAACCAGCGTGTCTTCACCGGTACGCTCGACGAGTTCCGCAAGCGCGAGCGGGCGGTCTATTCGCCGGCGCTGCTCATCATCGGCCAGAATATCAACCAGTACATCGAACAGACCTGGTACTCGCGCAAGAAGAAGGTGCTCATGACCGGCGGCGACGTCAAGAAGTACGACCCGGCGGCCTGGATCACGGTGCACTTTCCGTGCCGGCAGGTCGCCGGTGCCGACCTCGACGCGGTCAAACGCTGCATGGGCAAGATCGACGACTTTTCGATGCTTTTCTTCCAGAACCGTTTTGCCGCCACCTATTTCTTCAAGTATCTCTTCGAACACGGCAAGGATGTGCGTCATCTGGCCCACATGACCATCTGCACCTCCAGCCGCACCGCTGCTGCCGAGCTGCTCGAATACGGCATCATTCCCGACTGCTGCCTCGAATCGGAGGGATCGACCACCATCTCGGGACTGCTTGGCAAGGAGGGGCTCACTGGTCAGAACATCCTGCTGCCCGGCGCTGAGAATGTCGATGAGGTCGTTTCTGCCGAGCTGAAGGCAGCGGGCAACAGCGTCACGCCGCTGACCGTCTATGTGTACGGCGCGCAGGACAAGGGTGACGCGATCGACCTCGATTTCATCGACGAAATCTACTTCGCTTCCCCGGCCTGCGTCCGGAAGTTCCGCGAGCTGTACGGCGAAATTCCTGCCCGCGTCACCATTACCTCCGCCGACAAGCAGACTGCTGCCGAGCTGCGCTGCCATTTCGGCGGCTGAAGTGGTTGAATTGTTGACGTATCGGGGTGCGCTTACCGGCAGAGCGCGTTCACAGTAAGAACGATGATGTGAAAATGCATGAATCTGCTTATATTCAGGCTATGTTTTCCCACAAAGCAACGCCTGCAGGTGTAGCGCTTTCTGGTGCGTTTGACTGGAGGCACAACATGGTTTCGTATGCTCAATGACGTCCTTCTGATCAGACCGGAACACCTTTCCGCTGCTTCGATCATCTGCGAAAGAATTCTTTCGGACATGACGGTTCTTCGCAGAACCCGGCCGGGTCACAAGTTCATCGTGGCCATTTCGGGTGAATCAGGAAGTGGCAAATCCGAACTTGCCTACACTCTTTCACAAGCCTTGAAGAAGGCCTTGGTTCAGCCCAAGATTCTCCATACCGACAACTACTACCGCGTCCCGCCAAACGATCGTCTTGAGCAGAGAATTGCCGACAATTTCGAACATGTCGGTGCTGCCGAGTATGACTGGGATCTTCTCAAAAGCAACATTAACGATTTCCGCGCATGTCGCATGTCGCTCATGCCCTGCATTGACCTTGCCAATGGCCAGCTGGATCGTGTCATCAGCGATTTCTCAGAGGTCGATGTGCTGGTTGTCGATGGCCTTTATGCGCTCGGTATTCGGGATGCCGATCTTTGCGTCTACATCGACCTCAGTTGGCGCGAGACCCGCAAAAGCCAGAAACTGCGCTGCAAGGAGGAGGATGACGATTGCCGCATGAGTGTTCTCGAAAAAGAGAGTGAGGACGTGAAAGCCTTCCGCTACCGGGCCGACCTGATCATTGACCACAACTACAATGTGAATAAGGTCGCCGCCCCGGACGATGCCCCGTCCGAGATGGGTTATTTCAGAGATTGAAGGGGGGATCGTTAGAGACGTTCATGAAAACGTTAAGTTGTGTGCGGGAGTTCGTTGTTCAGTAGTACGACCAACCTCCAATTCCTTTTGTGAGCAGCATCCGTTTGAGATTGCTTTGATGTTTCTTGCTCACGCCTGCCAAAACAGAGCGCCTGGTCCCATTTTCTGGCAAGTTTCAGTTATCTTCATTAGCATGTCGATTTATTGCTTCGGCCACAATAAATCGCAATCATTTCCAAAAGAAGAAATTGGGCTAAAGTCCTGATTTATTTTGTTTTATCCATAAACCCCGTCCCGAAAGCTTTCGGGACGGGGCAATTGTTTGATAAATTTAATGGCGGGGTTATTAATTCGGCGGATAAAGCTCGCAAATATAGTAATATTGTGGGTATAGAAAAAATAGACATTAGAAAGCTCTCAGACAAAGAGCGCTCCTTATTGCGCAAACAGGTGATTGGCCTGCGAAAGCAAGGGATCGGGAACAACGAAATTGCCGAGCGATTAGGGCTATCGCGTGAAACAACCAGCCGATGGTGGAAAAGGTATCAAAGAGAAGGCAAGGCGATGTTGTCGGTGCCTCGACGAGGTCGAAAGCACGGTGAGAAAAGACGCTTGAGCCATGAGCAGGAAAAGCAGATCCAGAAGATGATCGTCGATCATTATCCAGAGCAATTGAAGTTGCCCTTTGCCCTCTGGGATCGCCAAGCCGTTACGCTGCTGATCCTGCAACAGTTTGGCATCAACCTGCCTGTTCGCACTGTCGGCGATTACTTGTCACGCTGGGGTTACACGCCACAACGGCCAATACGGAAGGCCTATGAACAACGCCCAGCCGAAGTCGAACGGTGGATGCAGGAGTCCTATCCGGCCATCAGAGAGAAGGCAAAGGCTGAAAAAGCTGAGATTTACTGGGGAGACGAGACCGGTATCTCAACCAATGGTAATCTGGTCAGAGGCTATGCGCCTGCCGGCAAGACTCCCGAATTACGAATCAATGCGCGCAAGGAGCACATCAGTATGATCTCGGCGATCAGCAACAAAGGCAAGCTCCGCTTCATGCTGTATGAGGATGCTATGAACGGCAAGCGACTGATTGAGTTCATGAAACGCTTGGTCAAGGATGTCGGCCATAAAGTGATCCTGATCCTGGATAATCTGAAAGTGCATCATTGTAAACCAGTCAAGAAGTGGCTCGGTGAAAACACAGACAAGATCGAAGTATTCTATCTACCTGCGTATTCACCGGAACTCAATCCTGATGAGTACCTGAACAACGATTTGAAACAGACGGTGCATGGAAATTATGGTGGTGTAGCCAAATCAAAAGCAGCAATTCATCAGAAGACGATTTCGCATATGAGGCATTTGCAGAAGAGCCCTCAGAAAGTTGAAAAGCTCTTCGATCACCCTCATGTTCGCTATGCTAAAAATTGATGCTTTTAATCGCCGGAGTAATACCGATAGGTTATCATTTCATTGCACGCATAGCGTATTGCGATACGACGCAATCCCGCCCAGCAAAGTACTGTCACATCACCATGTCTGCTCCATTCGGCGATTCAGGCACTGACCCGACAGCACTCGAAGTTCAATCTCACCCATGTTCAGCCAGCTCCAATTCATCTGCTATATATCTTGCGCTTCACCGATTGGCTCTTCAACAAATTGCTTTTTGACCCGGTCGATGGTCTTCATGCTCACCTGCAAGACCCGCGCAATGGTCTCATTGATGGGGCGCTTTTGCTGATAAGGACCTTCATCGCAAGCCAAGAGAATCAGGGCATACAAGATGTTTTGGTCTTGCAAATCAGAAAAAGATTCGGTATTTAAGACCATTAACAAGTTCTTTCTCGCCATGACAGGTGCCGGCTTAAAAGCCGGAGAATAGGGAAGTACGTGAGATTCGTACACTGTACCCGCAACTGTACAACGGTTAACCGCCGGGCAGATTCCGTGGCCACACGGATGCGCAAGGCGGGCTTTCAGGTCACTGCCGGTTTTCCTCCACGGAAAACGGCGGGAAGGTTTGGGGGCGCTCGATGCCGTGAAAGTCAGGAGACCTGCCGGTCATGCATTTGCAC